>JAWOBO010000041.1:0-9021 GCA_046484225.1 Candidatus Omnitrophota bacterium
GCTTAAGCCCATTGAAATATAGGGCTATAGCCGCTTAGATAGTTTTTATTACTTTTATTGTTAGCTTGAAGCAATAACTTATGGCAGGGAGAAGCGTCTCCCCTTAGGGGTTCGTCTTGACTAAAACCAAGAAATATGCTATCTAGGTATTATGGGTAAAAGCGCAGAAAACAAAATAAATAAGTTAAAAAAAGAACTAGAGAAAACTCAATCTCACCTAGAAATCTTTTACGAACTCACCAAAGCAATGCGAAAGACTCTCCATCTAGAAGAAATTAGCTATATAATTTTAACCGGCTTAACCTCTCACCAAGGCTTAAGGTATAACCGGGCTGCACTTTTTTTTGTCAATAACGAAAATAGGCAAATAGAAGGTTTTATGGGGCTTGGTCCGATGGACGAAAAAGAAGCCTCTGAGGTTTGGCAACATATTTCTGATGAAAAAAAAGATTTATATACCCTAATCGAAAACTACCACCTTATAAAAAAAGATAAAAAAAACCAACCTGCTTTTATGAAATTTATTCGATCCCTTAAGTTTCTTATAGATCAAAAAAGTGGATTAATTTTTAATAGTTTAAAAGGCGAAATCCTCTGGATAAAACAAGGCAATACTCAACTAAAAAATGATCCTTTAGTAAAAAGCCTCAACCTAGATGAGTTTATTATTGCTCCCTTAAAAATCAAAGGTGAAATTACAGCCATATTGATTGTAGATAACTACATAACTAAAAAAAAGATTACCAACGAAGACTTTAAGATATTTGAAATGTTTTCTGAACAAGCAGCCGGAGCCCTTGAAAACTCATACAGCTTTGAACTAACCTTGGCTAAAGCCCACACTGATTCCCTAACTGGATTATGGAACTACGGTTATTTTCAATATAAACTAGATGAAGAGCTGGCTAAAGCAAAATCAACCAATAAAGATATATCAGTTTTGATGATCGATATTGATGATTTCAAAAACTACAACGATAATTTCGGCCACATCCAAGGGGATAAAGCTCTTAAAAAGATCGGACAAACTATAAAAGACAATTGTCGTAAAATTGATATAGTTTGTCGTTACGGCGGAGAAGAATTTTCTTTAATTTTACCTTCCAACAATAAAAAAGAAGCTCGCCTACTGGCAGAAAGAATTAGAAAATCAATAGCGGAACAAAGCATTTTAAACTATCGTTTTACAGTCAGTATCGGAGTAGCTACCTTTCCTAAAGACGAAAGAAAAAAGGAGAGATTAGTTAAAAAAGCCGATGATGCGTTGTATAGTGCAAAAAATAAAGGTAAAAACTGTACTGTTAATTGCTAAGCCTTAGCTTTTTCATCTGCAAATTTAACAGAAACCAACTTTGACACACCTTTTGTCTGCATGGTAACTCCATATAAAACATCAGCATTGCTCATAGTTTTTTTGTTGTGAGAAATTAGAATAAATTGAGCATCCCTAGAAAAATCTTTGAGGATATGATTAAATCTATCTACATTAGCCTCATCTAAAGGTGCATCTATTTCATCAAGCACACATAAAGGAGAAGGCCTTACAGTAAAAATAGAAAAAATTAAGGCTATAGCAGTGAGAGCTTTTTCTCCACCAGACAATAAAGACACATTTTGTAGTTTTTTACCGGGTGGTTGAACTTCAATTTCAACTCCTGATTCTAAAATATTATCAGGATCAATCAAAATTAATTTTGCTCTCCCCCCGTTAAATAAAAACTTATAATTTTTCTTAAATTCTTTTTCAATTTTTTCAAAAGTTTCTAGAAACATTTGACGGGAAGTATGATTAATTTTGTTGATAGCTTTTTTTAAATTATCTTTTGATGTAATCAAATCCAGCCTTTGAGCCTCTAAAAAATCTCTTCTTTCTTTAAGTTCCTGAAACTCTTCAATAGCAACTAAATTTACTTCTCCTAAAGAATCCAACCTTTTTTTCATCTTTTCTTTCTTTTGGTTAAGCTCTTCTTTAGAGCTATCACCTGTCTCCAACGAAGAAAGATCAACTTCTAAGCTATATACCTGTTTTAGATAGTCTTTAATCTTTTCTTTTTCGTATTCTAGGCTTTGCACTTTAAGCTTTTGATTGTAAATAGTTTGCTGTAACTTATTAAGCTCTTGCTTAAGCTGATCGATTTTTTCTCTTTGGCCTGACGTTTTCTTATTTATATTTACTTCTTTTTCCTGAAGTTCCTCTTTTTTCTCAACTGAATCTTTAATGCTCTTTCTGTCTTCTTCTATTTGTTGATACAGTTCTTTTATTTTTTCCTCCAAAGAATTTACCTGCCCATATCCGGACTCCCTCTCCTCTTTTATCTGCTCAATATTATTATTAAATTCACTAATTTCTTCTTTGAAAAAATCGACTTTTGAACTAATACTGTCTTTTTCTTTATACAATGATTCTTTTTGAGCCACAGCTTGAGCAGTTTGAATATCTATCTCTCTTATAGATTGTTCACAACTTTCTATTGTATTTTGCAAAGAAGATAAGAGATTATTGGCTTGTTCTAGTTCTTGATTGCTGCTAGTTGTCTCTTGTTCGGCTTGATCTTTTTCTGTTTGGAGTTTATCAATTTCAGTTAGTGCATTTTTAATTTCTTCATCTACTAATTCATATTCTTCTTTTAACCTCTTAACTTCACGCTCAGCAGAATTTTTATCTTGTTGAACCTGACTCAGATCATTTTTATAGCGCTCAATATTACTATCTTCGGAAGATAATTTTTCATCTAAAGAATTTTTTTGTTCAGATAAATTATGAATCTCTTGTTTTAATTGATTGATCTCAACCTCTAGACTCGAAATTTTTTGCTGTAGCTGCTCTTGATCAAAAGCGATAACCTTTGCCTCTAACTTTGCCTTAAAAAGATTCCCTTCTTGGCTAAATTCTGTAT
This sequence comes from Candidatus Omnitrophota bacterium, assembly GCA_046484225.1. Taxonomy (GTDB): domain Bacteria; phylum Omnitrophota; class Gorgyraeia; order Duberdicusellales; family 4484-171; genus PXAH01. Next base: position 2,898 of record JAWOBO010000041.1, read on the forward strand.
TTTTTAAAGAAGCAACTAGCTTATTAATATTCCCGGGGTCTTTATCAAAAAGGACAGTAATATTTTCTTTTCGAGAAAAAGTTTCATACTTAGTACGAAACTCCTTTAAAAATTGGTAAGAAGCATTTAACTCAAAGAAATCTTTTTCTTTTTCAGATAATAAATCCCTTAACTTCTCATTTTTTTGGTTAATTTCCTTTTCTTGGCTAGCTAAACCCTGCTTCTTTTCTTTTAACTGATTAAGTTCATCAAAAACTTGCGAATAATTAGCTTCGGCTTTTTCTAGTTTTTGAGAGTTTTCCGAAAGTAAATTATCAAGCTTTCCCTTATCTAACAATAGTCTTTTTTTACGATTTAATAAAGTAGAAATTTGTGCCTGCAGTTCAATCGTTGAGTTATGAGTTTTAGCTTTTTGGCTTTCTAAAATTAAAATACTTTCTTTTTGTTTTTTTAAATTTTTCTCAGCTCCCTTTATCTTTAAATTATTATCTTCTTTTTCTGCAGAAAGACTGTTTAGGCTATGTTCAATTTTTCCAACTTCTTCTTCGATAGCATCTAGCCGCATAGTTTCTTCTTCTCGTTTTTTCCCTTGAGCCCTAACTTTTTCTTCTAATGTCTTTCTGGATATCTCGAGCTGTTTGCTTCTTTCTTTTAGTTCTTCGATCCGTTGGCTGGAAAAATCAATATTATTTTCGTAAGTTTTTATTTGGGCTTGAGCCGATACTACCAAAGTATTGGTTTTATCCAATTCATCTCTTAAGCTGCTTTGTTTTTGATTTAACTCTTCTAGCTCTCTGTTTAACAAAGATAGTTGATTTTCAATATCAGTTTCTTTTTCTTTTGAGAGATTAAGATTATTGACAGAACTATCTATTTTTTCACCCAAATCTTTGGCTGATTTAGCAGCTATCCTTTTTTCAATATCAATCAATTTATCTTTAGCTTTTTTATATTTTTCAGCTTTCTCAGCTTGTCTTTCTAGGTATCCAATTTGCCTTCTTACTTCACCTAAAATATCATCTAGGCGAACAATATTATCATCTGCTTCCGAAAGCCGCCGTAAAGCTTCTCTTTTTCTTTCTTTGTATTTTACTATCCCGCTTGCTTCATCAAAAATTAAACGTTTATCTTCTGGTTTATAACTTAAAAATACTTCGATTTTTCCTTGTTCGACAAAAGAATAAGTCGATTCGCCAATCCCTGTACCTAAGAAGAGATTTTGGATATCTTTTAACCTTACCGGGCTTTTATTGATAAAATACTGGCTTTCCCCGGAACGGTACAATCTTCTACTGATTAATACCTCATTATAGTTAATCGGTAAATACTTATCTTCGTTAGAAAAATTTAGGCTAACTTCAGCATAGTTTAAGGCAGGATAGTTTTCGGTCCCATTGAAGATAACATCCTCCATTTTTGTTCCCCGTAAGGATTTTGGCCTTTGCTCTCCAAGCGCCCATTTGATACTGTCAAAGATATTTGATTTCCCGCAGCCGTTGGGACCAACTACTGCAGTTATGCCAGAATCAAATTTAAGGGAAGTTTTTTCAGGGAAAGATTTAAAACCAAAAAGACTTAGCTCTTTTAAATACATTATCTTAAATAAATCAACTTCAGCGATTAACTATTTCTTTTAGTTGCTTAGCAAAAAGAGGAACTACTTTGAAAAGATCACCTACAATTCCATAATCGGCTACTTTAAAAATAGGTGCATCGGGATCTTTATTAATAGCAATAATTAAATCAGATGACTGCATACCCACTAGATGCTGAATTTGTCCAGATATTCCGCAAGCAATATAAATTTTAGGACAGACTGTCCGGCCGGTTTGCCCCACTTGATGAGAATAAGGAATCCACCCGGCATCAACACAAGCTCGCGAAGAACCTACCGCAGCGTCTAAACTCTTAGCTAGCTCTTCGATTACTTTAAAATTTTCCGGTCCCCCCAAACCTCTTCCGCCGGAGACAATGATGTCAGCTTCGGCTAAATTTACTGTAGAAACATCTTCTTTAACAAAATCTAAAAACTTTATTCTTTTATCTACATTTTTTGAATCAAAAGGCTCTCTTATTACTTCACCCTTACGCAAAGGATCTGGTTTTGCCTCCGGCATCACTTTATGGCGGACAGTTGCCATCTGCGGCCTAAAATTAGGAGAAATAATTTGAGCCATAATATTTCCCCCAAAAGCCGGCCTAGTCTGAATTAAGATCTTTTTTTCCTTATCAATCTCTAGGCCAGTACAATCCGCAGTCAAACCTGTATAACAATTAACTGCTACCCTTGAAACTAAGCTTCTACCTGTTGTTGTTGCTCCAGCCAGTAAAATTTGCGGTTTATATTTTTTTATTAACTCAACAATTTTAGCTGTATAATTTTCTGCTATATAGTGCTTTAGGTCCTTAGATTCAACTAAATAAACTTTATCTGCACCACGTTGAATTAACTCATTGGCTTGCTTCTCAACTCCTTCTCCTAATAAAATAGCAGCAACTTCAGTATCTAAATCATCTGCTAATTGCCGGGCTTTATTTAAAAGTTCAAAAGCAACCGATGCAACTGCACCATCTGAGCTTTCAGCAAAAACCCAAACTCCTTTATAGTCTGATAAATCTTTCTCCTTCTTTTCTTGTTCTTTTATTTGGATCGCATCAAACTTACAGCTATCAAGGCAAGCTCTGCAAAGAGTGCATTTATCAAGGTCAATAACAGCTTTTTTTGAAACTATTGTTATTGCATCTACCGGACAAGCTTTAATACATAAACCGCATCCGGTACATTTGTCTTTTATAACTTTAATTTTGCTCATAAGATATCTTTAATTTCTTTGACTAACTTCTCGACTGTCTCAGCTGGTTCACCTTCAAATATCTTTCCGCCTTCTTTTTTGGGTGGGCTAAAGATCTTAACTACCTGGGTGGGAGAGCCTTCAAGGCCGATTTCATCTTCTTTAATCTTTAAATCGTTGTTTTTCCAAACATCTATTTGAGCGCTTTTAGCTTTCATTTTACCCCGCAGTGAAGGCATTCTTGGTTCATTAATCTCCTTTACTACGGTAATTAAAGCCGGCAGTTTCACTTCAAGCATCTCATACCCTTCTTCTAGCAATCTTTCGACCACAATAACTTTAGGTGAAGTATCCAGGTGTAAGCTATCTATTCTTCTCACATAAGTTGCCTGGGGCAGGCTAAGATGAGTCGCTATTCCCGGCCCAACCTGAGCAGTATCTCCGTCTGAAGCTTGTTTACCGCAAATAACTAAATCAAAATCATCTATTTTGGCTAAAGCTTTTGATAAGATCAAACTTGTTGACCAAGTATCAGAACCAGCAAAGGCTCGATCCGATACAAGAATTGCCGAATCAACCCCCAAAGATATTGCATCCCTTAAAGCTGTTTCCGCCTGAGGAGGCCCCATAGTAACAGCTGTAACTTTCCCCCCAAACTTATCTCTTAGGCGCAAACCCTCTTCAATTGCGTAACTATCAAAAGGATTTATTATCGAATCAACCCCTTCTCTAATTAAAGTATTAGTTTCAGGATTAACTCTTACCTCAGTTGTATCAGGAACTTGTTTAATACAAACTACTATATGCATTATATGTTTTTTACAAGCATCTCCCAGGCTTGATTATATTTATCCTTAGTCTTTTCAACTATTTCCGCAGGTAAGTTGGGAGCCGGCGGAGTTTTGTCCCACTGACAATTTTGGAGATAATCTCTTACAAACTGTTTATCAAAGCTACTTTGAGATTCTCCCGGTTGATACTCAGATTTTGGCCAAAATCGAGAAGAATCTGGAGTCAAGGCTTCATCAACAACTATAACTCTATTGTCTGAAGTTTTGCCAAACTCAAACTTTGTATCTGCTATAATTATCCCTTTGCTTTCTGCTAAATCAGCAGCTTTTTTATAGATCTTAAGACTTATATCCTTTAGTTGCTCAGCTAGGTTCGGACCAATTTCCTTTTTCATATATTCAAAATCAACATTTTGGTCATGACCAGTTTCTGCTTTAGTAGCTGGAGTAAAAATAGGTTCGGGTAACTTATCAGCTTGCCTTAACCCTTCTGGAAGCTTAATACCACAAACAGATCCTGTCTTTTGGTAATCCTTAAAACCAGATCCAGCCAAATATCCTCTTACCACACATTCAAAAGGAAAAACTTCACATTTTTCTGTAATCATAAAACGCCCGGCCAACTCTTTTGTGTCTTGAGAAATTTCTTGAGGCAAATCTTTGCTGTCAGCTGAAATTAAATGATTGGAAATTAAATCCTCTAAGTAAGAAAACCAAAAAAGAGAGATCTGGGTAAGAATCTTTCCTTTCCCGGGAATTGGAGTAGGCAAGACTACATCAAAACAAGAAATTCTATCAGTAGCAACAATTAATAGTTTGTTGCCTAAATCATAGACATCTCTTACTTTTCCTTTTTTATAAAGCTTTAATTTATCAAAATTAGTCTTTTCTGTCACCTTATTCTCCTTTTTAAATATTTAAGAAGCTAGCGGGCTTGGGGTAGTCTCCGTATTCGCTTTGACAGTCTAGCAATCTTTTCTTTTGCTTTTCTAATTCTTCAAATAGAATTTCGGGAATATTTTCTCTGCCTTGATAAATATTAACTATTCTTTCTATTTTTTCTAAATTTTCTGGAATTCTTAAGGTAAACTGTGTATTATAATCTTCTTCTGAATAATCTTTACCCAAATGGTCTTTAAACAGAACTTTTAAATCTTGATATTTGGGTATATATCCGGTCGGTGTTTTTATTGCATCTACTTTTTTATCGGACCGCTGTTTTGCCCATTTAAGCCAAATCTGCTTATCCTTCATCCCATTTAAAAATTTCCCTTCTTTATCCCTTAAAAAATAGTTAGCAGAAAATATTAAAGGTAGTTTTTCTAAGTTTTTTTGAAAATCCAGATTAGCTTGAATATAGTTGCCTAAAGGAACTGATAAAAAATCCATATTACTCATAGGATTAAATACTCTAACACCCTCTTTACCTAAAGTCGCTGCCGTAGTTTCTGACTCAAGGCTTGCAGCCTTAGTTAAAATCCCGTGCTGCCAACTAAATGCCTGCTCTATTGGCACCGATGTATCAGAATCCCTTCCTCCATAAATTAAGCCGTCAACTTCAACTCCATCGGGATTATTAAGATTTTCATCAGCATTTTCTAGATCTTTTATTCTGATGGTAAAACGAGCATTTTTATGAGAAGCAGGAATTTCCTCTCCCTCGCTATCAGTTTTTCCGGGAAACCACTTCCCAGAAAAATTTAGGCCGGAAGAAGGATGATCTTTGCTTTTTCCTTCCCAAAAAGGTAGATTATCTTCGCTTACTAAAATATTTGAAAAAATAACTTCACCTTCTTGATCTAAAGTTTTATAGATAATCGGGTCATCTTCAGGATTTACTCCTTTAATGATCCCGAAAGCACCCCTTTCTACATTGGTACCAAATACTTTTGAATCTTTCTTCTTTAGGTAAGCTATATCGTCTCCAATTATAGTTTCACCCTTAATCATAGCAGTTGAAGTTTTACCGCACATACTGGGATAAGCTCCACAAAAATAAGATTTATCGCCATCTTTATCCGAAACTGACATAACAAACATATGTTCAGCTAGCCAATCTTGGGATGTAGCTTTGTTAATCGCCAATCGTAGGGCTAATTTCTTTAAGCCCACGGTATTGCCGGCATATTGAGTATTAGCGCTGTAAACAAGTTGATCATCTAAATTTATATAAACTCTTCTCTTATCAATATTTTTACTTACTCCGCCTTCAAGTTCTCCTGCGCTATGAATAAACTTAAAAAAATCAGAACCATTTTTGATTTTTTTGAATTGATTATAGCCGGGCCGGTAAAGAATATCTTCTGAATGGGCAACATAAAAAGAATCAGTAATTTGAACTGCCGGCAAAGAAAACATAGAATCGGTTGGGCCTAGGCAGAAAAAACAAATAAGCATTTCTTTGCCTGCCATAATATTTTTTAGAATCGACCTTATTTCTTCTGTTCCTTTCTCTTTTTCAATACTGTTAAGCTGGCTTTTTTCTAAAATTTGTTGGTTAAGCAAATATTTGGTCTTCTTTTTATCCCGAGCTTGATCGTT
>JAWOBO010000022.1:0-3342 GCA_046484225.1 Candidatus Omnitrophota bacterium
AAGAACCAACTTCTACTTTTTTTACCTTTAGGAAAGTATAAGCCATAGCTCCGCCAATCAGTATTGAATCAGCCTTATCGATCATATTTTCGATAACCGGAATCTTATCAGATACTTTTGCTCCGCCTAAAATAAAAATAAACGGTTTCTTAGGTTCAGTTAAAACTTTTTGGAAATATTGAATCTCTTTATCAATTAAAAAGCCGGCTGCAGAATCTAGGAAATGAGTAACGCCTTCTGTAGAAGCATGGGCTCTGTGAGCTGTGCCAAAAGCATCATTTACATATAGATCTGCCAAAGAAGCTAGCTGTTTTGCAAAATCTTGATCGTTTGCTTTTTCTTGGGAATAAAATCTTAAATTTTGAAGAAGAACAACCTCACCATCATTTAGGCTGTCAACTTCTTCTTTTACTTTCTGCCCAATACAATCATCAATCATTTTAACCGGCTGATTGATTAATTGGCTGAGACGCTCAGCTACCGGTTTAAGGCTAAAATCCTGATTTTTTTGGCCTTTGGGCCGGCCCAAATGGCTCATCAAAATCAACTTTGCTCCAGATTCCTTAATATAGTTTATAGTCTTTAAGGCTGCCTGGATTCTTGAATCATCGGTAATATTTTTATCTGAATCGAGAGGAACATTGAAGTCTGCCCTCATCAACACTTTTTTGCCAGCTAAATCAAGATCTTTTACAGATTTCTTATTCATACTTCTCCCCATCATTAATCAACCATTTTTAACTAAAACATCGTTCCGATGGACGGCCACTTCGTTAGGATGAAGGACGAAGGACGTTTTCGTCTTTTCGTCCGTCGTCTCTCATCCTTCGGAACCACCATAACCTCTATTTGACCATGTATTTGATTAGATCAATTACTCGACAAGAATAACCCCATTCATTGTCATACCAAGCTAATACTTTTACCATCTTGTTAAGGCAAAAGGTCTGCTCAGCATCGACTATTGAAGAAAATGAGTTCCCCTTATAATCTACAGATACCAGAGGATCAGAGCTTACATCCAGATAACCCTTCATTCTAGAGGCAGCTGCCTCTTTCAAAGCATTGTTTACATCTTCTTTACTAGTTTCTTTTTCTACTTGAAATACTACATCTACTAAAGATACAGTAGGAGTAGGAATCCGAATTGCTAATCCATCTAACTTTCCTTGTAGTTCAGGAATAACCAAACCGACTGCTTTTGCCGCTCCAGTAGTTGTAGGTATCATCGATAGAGCTGCAGCTCTTGCTCTTCTTAGATCTTTATGAGGAAAATCTAAGACTTTTTGATCGTTGGTATAAGAATGGATTGTTGTCATCAAACCTTCAGTTACTCCAAAGCTGTCTTTGATAACTTTAGCAACCGGTGCAATACAATTGGTAGTACAAGATGCATTAGAAACTATATTATGATTTTCTGAATCATAGTTATCTTCGTTAACACCTAATACAAAGGTAGGAACATTTCCACCTTTAGCAGGAGCTGAAATAATTACTTTTTTTGCTCCAGCTTTAATATGGCCAGCTGCTTTTTCTTCGGTACGAAAAATACCGGTAGATTCAACTACCACATCAACACCTAATTCTGACCAAGGCAGTTTAGAAGGATCTTTTTCAGACAAAACTTTAATTTTTTTGCCATCTACAACTATAGAATCTCCTTCCGCTTTTACTTCCTTGTTTAATATGCCAAAATTAGAATCATACTTAAGCAAATAAGCTAAAGTCCCGGCATCAGTTAAATCGTTCACAGCTAAAAAATCAATATCGCTTTCATTGTTTTCTAAAGCCGAACGAAGCACCAATCTTCCAATTCTACCAAAACCATTAATTCCTACTTTTATCGCCATAGAAACCTCCTTAGGTTAATTAGTCAATTGGTTAAATAGTTTATCAACCACTTCCCCAATCAAACAGTTACAGATTTTTATTTTTAAACTTTTAGGCTTGAAACTTATCTAAAGCGTAATTTCATGCAATTATAACACAAATTTCAAAATGTCAAAATAAAATATTTATCTTTTTTGCAAGGTAAATACAACTCTTATCGCAAGAGAGAAACGCAAAAGGGGACGTTTCCCTCTGTTATAAGTTACTGCAGATAAAGGAGTTATAAAGCAGTGCTTTCCGAAAATAAACGGAAAATGCCAATTTATAACCCATTGGCTAACAAAAGGTTATAAACGAGGGAGACGTCCCCTTAATTTGGCCTTTTATCTTTTTTGGCAAGAAGCTTCTCTTAACTGTTTAGCTGCAGATTCAGGCAAAAGAGGGTTAATGTAACCCCCTGTTGCCCATTCAAACCCAGCTATTTCTCCTAACTTAGGTAAAAATTCAATATGCCAATGATAAAATTTATAATTAATAGAATCTTTGTCTTTGCTGTTAATTGGATTTGTATGAATTAAAAAATTATAAGGATAGTCTCCTAAAATATTTCCTAATTTAACAAGTAATTCTTTTAAAATAGAAGATAAATTTTCTATCTGCCGGTCATCTATCTTGCTAAAGTCCGATTGATGCCTAGTAGGCAATATCGTAACCTCAAAAGGAGAGCGAGAAAAAAAAGGACAAAAAGCTATAAAGTCTTCATTTTCTAATATTACCCTAATTTTTTCTTTCTTCTCTTCTTTGACTATCTTACAAAACATACATTCGTTATTTTTCTCAAAGTAATCTCTGGTAGAATCTAGCTCTTCTGTAACCCTTTTAGGAACTATCGGTAAACAAATCAATTGAGTGTGAGGATGCTCTAGAGAAGCTCCTGCAGCCAAGCCGTGATTCTTAAATATCAGTATATATTTAAAACGTTTATCTTTAGATAAAAATATAAAACGACGCCGGTAAACATTAATTATTCTTATAATTTCTTCTTGAGATAAATCTAGAATTGTCTTGTTGTGGTCGGGAGTTTCGATAATTACCTCATGAAAACCAAACCCCTCTCTTTTTTGAAAAATCCCTTTTTTTTCAACTTTAGTTCCTAAACTATTTTCTAAAGCGGGAAATTTATTCGGTACGGTTCTAGTTAACCAGCCAGGACTATTTGGCTTGCCGCCCTTGGGCCTATCTGCATCCGTCTCAGGCGGCGTCATTGATTCATTACCAAGACAAAAAGGACAATCAGCCGGTTTAGTTTGAGCCTGCTTACCCTCTATCTTATCAAAAGAGTTATCTTCTTCTGTTGAAATGACCCAGCGCTTGGTAATCGGATTTAGACGTAGTTTTTTCATCCTAACTTTCCCGTAAGCTTTTTGCCCCGGATTCAGGCGGAATCGGATTTATATAAAAGCCAGTCCCCCATTCAAACCCAGCTACTCTAGTTAATAAAGGAATAATTTC
>JAWOBO010000046.1:0-2794 GCA_046484225.1 Candidatus Omnitrophota bacterium
TGAAAGTGATTCTAGAAGTTCATTCTTTAACTCTTATGCTATGCTTTCAGGTTGGCAATTATTGCATAAAATATTTAATTTTTTTGGCTTAGAATATTTTTTCTTAACCAAAATAGTCCCGGCAGTTGAGGAAGCTATCTTTGCTCGGGCTTCGCCGCAAAGATTTGTCGCAGCTCACAAACAAGTCTATGATACCCGCTCAAGACAATGGAAAGAGCTCACTGAACTTGAACGTCAAACCTTGCGTGAACTCGCCCAAAAAACCAACTCCGCCTTTAACAATGCCTATAAACCCTACTTGTACTTCGTAGGTGCAAGTAGGGTGTTTAGGGGCTTTGCCTGGCTTGCCGGTTGGCGAGCTGCAACTAAAGTTCATGCTAAACATAACTGCAGGATTTTAACCGCAGGTAAAAATTGGAATCCAAAAAATACAATTATCAATAATGAAACAAGACAAATTTCTCAAAGATGGCCTTTAGCAGATAATAGTTTTGATTTAATAATCTCGCGAATGTCCATAAATCCTTATGTAAGAGCCCAAATTATTAATCCGATTCAAGATGCAAATTTGTATCCTGTACATGGACTAGCAGATTATAATAAGGATTTATATCTGCATGGTGCGAGAAAGATTGAAGCATTTTTGGTAAAAAGGTTGAAAAAGGTTTGCGAGCAAAAAATATCAGTCCTTGATTTAGGGGTAGGAAAAGCTGGTATTTTATCTGATTTAGTAAAATGCAAAGTAGCCGAGCCTAAGCAATTACGTTTTATCGGCGTCAACAGCCCTTTAGAAGTTTCTATGTGGCAACCTTACGTAAACAGAGTATTAAAATATGCTTCTGGTGAAGGAGTGGAAGTAGGATTTTGTAATTTTGATTTTTTAGGTGATTATTTAAAAAGAAAAGGAACTTTGAAAAAAGTAAAACAAGAAGAAAAAATCGCAACCCCTGAGCATCGGGTCGAGGTAAGATTAGCTTATGTTACGGAAGAATTAATTAGGGTCCTTAAAGTAGATGGCCGAGCTCATGTTCATATTGGAGGATTGAACAAAAAACATAAACAACTTATTAGAAATGTGGCAAAAGCAAGTAATAGAGATGTAAGAATTTCGTTTTCAGATAAAATTTTGCATCTTAAGAAATAAAGATGTTCAAAGAAGAGTGTTATAAAATAGTGAAATGTCCGCTTGCAAAGCAAGTTATGGTAATCTATTTCATAGATTAACCAAGGAGGTTGACTATGAATTTGAAATAGGGACAGACACCTATTTAATATTGACAATATGTTTGCCAGAAGATAAAATTAATTCATGCCAAGGATTGCTAGAGTAGTAGTGCCAGGATATCCCCATCATATTACCCAGCGGGGTAATTATAAACAAGATATATTTTCTGATAAATCTGACCGGAAGAAATATTTATTTTTCATAAAGCATGAAAGCAAACAGTATGGTTTAAATATATTGGCATATTGTCTTATGTCGAATCATGTTCACTTTATAGGAATTCCTGAAAAAGAAAACTCTTTAGGTAATACTTTTAAATATGCACATATGAAGTATTCGCAGTATTATAATAAAAAAAAGAGTTTAGTTGGTCATTTGTTTCAAGGCAGATTTTATTCGTGCATAATGGATGAGTTGTATGCCTTAGCATGCGCGCGTTACATCGAAAGAAATCCAGTGAGAGCAAAATTGGCAAAGAAACCATATTTTTACGAATTCTCAAGTGCAAAAGTACATTGTGGGATGGAACGATTTGACGATTTAGGAGTTAATATGCTTTTTGAGTATATTGATGAAGAACAAAAAAACTGGATTAATTTTATAGAGGAGGAAGATAGAGGAGACCAGATAAAGGAGATAAGAAAAAAGACTAGGAGCGGTAGGCCAATTGGATCTATTGGTTTTATAGAAAAGATGGAGAAGAAATTGGGTAAATCGTTAAGGATGAAACCAAAAGGAAGGCCAAGAAAGTAGAGAATAAATAGGTGTCTGTCCCTATTATTAATAAGGCTTGATTTTTTGCTTTATCTATGTTAACTTGTTATTGTAAGTTAACATAGGTTAACTGAATATTATTGGTTAACATAATAGGAATTGAATAGGAGTTAATGATTATGAAGGATAAAGAATATTATACTATACCGGAATTAGCAGAGATTCTAGGGATTAGCCGGATTGCTGCATACAAAAAAGTAAAGAAAGGCCAAATCAAAGCTAAAAAAGTCGGAAAGATCTATGCTATACCTAAAAAATATGTAGCTTCTGTTTTAGGCAAGGAGCTTAGTGAAATAGAAAAAAAAGAAATTGAGAAAGCAGTTAAAAAAACAGTTAAAGAATACGGAGAAGCCCTTAAACTTCTTGGCAAAGAATAATGAAGGTAATTACTATAAAAGAAGTTGAGCATATTGCATTTAGGCTAGCAAAAGAGATGCTTTCCTATAATGAACCAATACCAGCTTTCTCAAGTCGATTTCCTAATATATTAGAAAGCTGTTTAATTACACCTTTTCAAAGTTTTTCCGGTAAATCTTTATATCCTACTTTAATTTCAAAGGCAAGTATCTTATTTTACCTTATGATAAAAAATCATCCTTTTCAAAATGGGAATAAAAGAATTGCCATGACTGCTATTTTTGTTTTTTTATACAAAAATAAAAAATGGATAAAAGTTGATAATCAAGAGCTTTATAATTTTACTGTTTGGGTAGCTTCAAGCCCTCCGAAAGTAAAAGAAGAGGTTGTGAATGCAATTGAAAAGTTTATTAAAACGAATATGATTGATTTATCCTA
>JAWOBO010000092.1:0-6728 GCA_046484225.1 Candidatus Omnitrophota bacterium
ATTATGGAAGATAAGGGAATTGGAATAGTCGAGGAAAAATATTTTACTTTTGCTGAATCCCCAGAAGAACTAGTGTTAACTTCTGGCCAAAAGTTGGGTCCAATCACCCTAGCTTATGAAACTTACGGAGAGCTGAATCAAAAAAAAGATAATGCAATATTAATTTTACATGCTTTATCAGGTGATGCTCATGCAGCTGGATTTCACAAAGGCGATAAAAAGCCTGGCTGGTGGGATATGATGATTGGCCCGGGGAAAGCGTTTGATACTAATAAATACTTTATAATATGTTCAAATGTATTAGGCGGGTGTAAGGGTTCTACCGGCCCATCTTCAATTAATCCAAAGACAAATAAACCTTATGGCCTGGATTTTCCCATAATTACGATTTCTGATATGGTTTCTGCTCAAAAAAAATTGATAGATCATCTGGGTATTAAAAAACTATTATCTGTGGCAGGAGGTTCTATGGGAGGTATGCAGGTATTGGAGTGGTTTTCTTCTTATCCTAAGAGTTTATACTCAGCAATTCCTATCGCAACTACCCTAAAACATTCTCCTCAACAGATTGCTTTTGATGAGGTAGGTCGGCAGGCAATTATGTCAGATCCGGATTGGCAAAAAGGGAATTATTATGGCAAGGTGAAGCCAGAGCGTGGGTTAGCAGTTGCTAGGATGATGGGGCATATTACTTATATGAGTGATGCTTCGATGGAGAAGAAATTTTCTCGCAGAATGAAAAATAATAATTATAGCTATACCTTTAAAAATGATTTTGAAGTTGAAGGGTATTTGCGTTATAAAGGTGATAATTTTGTGAGGCGATTTGATCCAAATTCTTATTTATATATTACAAAAGCAATGGATTATTTTGATCTATCGGGTAAAAAACTAGTAGCTGGATCAGATGAAAGTGAGACTCGTTTTATGGTTATTGGATTTAAATCGGATTGGCTCTACCCTCTTTATCAATCAAGAAAAATTGTTAATCAACTTAAATATAGGTATGTGGGGGTGACTTATTGTGAGATTCCATCTACTTATGGCCACGATGCTTTTTTGCTTGAAGTTGACGAACAAACCCATCTGATTAAACATTTTTTATCAGGTACTTATAGGAAAATAGAAGATGAAAAGTAAACGTATAGATTATAAAATTATTTATCAAATAGTTAAACCAAAAACTCGAGTTTTGGATTTAGGTTGTGGGGATGGGCAGTTATTGTCTTTTCTGGTAAAAGAAAAAAAAGTTAAAGCTCAAGGGATTGAACTGGATGAAGATGCAATTTATAAATGCGTAGAAAAAGGGTTAAGCGTTTTTCACGGAAATATTGAAACTGGACTGTCTGGTTATCCAGATAATTCTTTCGATTATGTAATTTTAAACCAAAGCATGCAGGAAGTAAAAGATGTAGAGCATGTAGTAGATGAGGCCTTAAGGATTGGCAAAAAAGTTATTGTCGGCTTTCCTAATTTCGCTCACATAAAAGCTAGATTAAGACTTCTTTTAAAAGGCAAAGTTCCAATCACCCCTTCTTTACCTTACCGCTGGTATAATACTCCTAATCTTCATTTTTTAAGTATTAGTGATTTTAAGAATTTTTGTAAAGAAAAAAGGATTCGAATATTAAAAAAATTTTATTTAACTAGCCGAAGAATTATTAAATTTTTTCCTAATCAGCTTAGCTTAAATGCTATATTTTTAATTCAAAAATAAAACTCTCCTTTTACTTTTCGTCAATAAGATATGAAAAAATTAGACAAAAAAGAAATTATAAAATGGCTTAGAGCTGATAATCCGTCAGAACTTTTTATTTTTGCTGACAAATTACGTAAAGAATATTTTGGGGATGAAGTTTGTTTGAGAGGGATAATTGAATTTTCAAACTATTGCAGGAAAGATTGCCTTTACTGCGGCCTAAGGAAAAGCAATAAAGATTTAAAACGGTACAGGGTGAGTTCAGATGAGATAATAGAGACTGCTTTAGATGTAGAGAAATTAGGCTATAAGACTATATTATTACAATCAGGCGAAGATGATGATTATAAGATAGATGAATTGTGCGATATAATTAAAAAAATAAAAACAAATCTTGATTGTGCTATTACTTTATCTTTAGGAGAAAAAAGTTTTGATCAATATAAAAAATTAAAGGAATCTGGAGCCGATAGGTATCTTTTAAGGTTTGAAACTTCAAATCGTAAACTTTTCCAAAAATTAAAACCTGATTCTTCATATGAGAATAGATTAGATTGCCTAAAGAATTTGAAAGTTCTTGGCTTTCAAGTTGGTTCTGGAATGATGGTTGGCTTACCCGGCCAGACAGATAAAATATTAGCAGAGGATATATTGTTAATAGGTGATCTCGACCTTGATATGGTAGGGATAGGGCCTTTTTTATCACATTATAATACTCCTTTAGGCGGTGCTGTTTCAGGAACGCTTGATTTAACTTTAAGAGTTCTTGCTCTTATAAGAATTCTAGTTCCTTATGCTCATATTCCTGCTACAACAGCTATGGGTACGGTAGAAAAGAATGGCAGGCAAAAAGCCCTTAGATCTGGAGCAAATGTTATTATGCCAAATGTTACGCCTACTCAATACAGAAAGTATTATCAAATATACCCTAATAAAATCTGCATAGAGGAAAAGCCTTTAGATTGTAGTGCTTGTATACAAGGCATGCTAAAATCTTTAGGAAGAACGATAGCAACTCACAGAGGTGACAGCATTAAAGGTAAAAAATAAAAGATGTTTTTAGAAGATTGTAATTACAAGTGCGACAATCCTAAGTTTTTACCTGTCATTGCGAGGAGCGTAAGCGACGAAGCAATCTCTAACAGGTATAATAGAGATTGCTTCGGCTTCGCCTCGCAATGACGCTGTGGGTTTTGCAGATAATTTTAAATTAGCCAAATCGTTTACATAAAGACATTTTTAGATAAAAATATTGTATTAGATAGTAGTTTATGTAGAATAGATAAATATGTAAATTTACAAAATAAATTAAAAGGAGTTGTTATGTTAAATGAAGTATTAATTTCAGAAGCAATAATTGATTCATATCAGAAAAAATTAAAAGAAAATTTGTCAGTGGATGTAGCTATTGCCGGAGCCGGGCCCGCGGGTCTTATCTGTGCTTACCGCTTGGCTAAAGCAGGCAAAAGGGTTGTTCTTTTTGAAAGGAAGCTTTCTATCGGAGGTGGCATGTGGGCCGGTGGAATGATGCTTAATGAAATAGTTATCCAGAAATCTGCTAAAAAAATTCTTGATGAAATTAGCGTTGAGGCCAAATTATATAAAAAAGACTATTATTTAGCTGATGCAGTTGAAACTGTTTGTTCTTTGGGATATTTGGCAACAAAGGCGGGGGCAACTATATTAAATGGTATTTATGCAGAAGATATAATGGTAAAAAATGGTAAAGTTTGTGGTTTGGTAATTAATTGGGCGGCAGCTGATGTTGCAAAATTACATGTAGATCCGTTGACAATTGAGGCGAAAGTTGTAATCGATGCAACTGGCCACCCTACCGAAGTGACAAAAGTGGTAGAAGAAAAAAGTGGCTTACAATTAAAAACAAAAACAAAAAAAGTTTTAGGTGAAAGATCAATGTGGGCCGAAAAGGCAGAAAATAGTGTTGCCAAAAATACAAAGGAAGTTTGTCCCGGCTTATTTGTAGCCGGAATGGCTGCAAATGCTGTTTTTGGTTCACCCCGGATGGGACCTATATTTGGAGGCATGCTCTTGTCAGGAGAAAAGTGCGCTGAATTAATTATAAATAAACTAAAAAAATAACTATTTTATGTCAAAAAATGATAAGGATCTAGATTATGAGATATTTAAAGAGTTAAAAGAGTCTAACAATTATCTTTCCGGTCAAAATCTTGCTAATAAGTTTAGAATTTCTCGCCAAGGCCTTTGGAAACATATAAAAAACTTAACAGATTGTGGTTACAAAATTGAAGCAGTACCACGGTTAGGTTATAAGATTAAAAACTCTCCTGATAAACTATATCCTTGGGAATTAAGATATAATTTAAATACAAAATTCATAGGGAAAAATATTTACTTCAAAGATTTTTTGAATTCAACCCAAGAGTTTATTTTTAAATTGGCCCAAAGCGGTTCTCCGGCAGGAACTGTAGTTGTAGCCGAGAGGCAAAAAAAAGGAAAAGGAAGAATGGGAAGAGCCTGGGCTTCTCCTAAAGGGGGAGTTTATTTATCGTGTCTTCTTAGGCCAAAATCTATTCTTTTAAAAGATGTTTCACAAATCTCGTTAGTTATAGCGCTCGCTTGCATTGAAGCAATTAAGAAAGAAACGGGTATAGCTTTGTCAGTAAAATGGCCCAATGATATTTTTTTAGGTAATAAAAAGTTAGGAGGGATTCTTTGTGAAATTAGTGCCGAAGCAGATAAGGTTAACTTTGTAGTTGTAGGTATTGGGTTAAATATAAATTCAACTGTTTTACCAAAGGAAGCTGTTTCTTTACGTTTGCACACAAATAAATCGTTTTCCAAAGTTAGTTTAACTAAAGAAATTTTTCGCCAAATAGAAGCTTATTACTTGGAACTTGAAAGAGGAAATGGGAAAAAGCTTCTCAAAGAATGGCAAAAATATTGTTTTCTCTGGGGATCCCGTATTCGAGTAAAAGTTTTAGATAGGACAATAGAAGGGGAGGCTGCTGGGATTGATCAGCGAGGTTATCTTCTTGTCCGTCAAGATACCGGCCTAATTGATAAAGTATCAAGTGGTGATGTAATTAAGATAATGTAAACTTAAAAAAATATTAAGTTGACATTTATTTCCTACCTGATAAACTTTTTTTATTTTCTAACATAACGGTATTTCTAAAATGAAATTTATAATAAATATAATTATAATATTTATATTATTTTTTTATTTTGCCGAGAGTTCTGCGAGCAACATTGAGCTAGAACCGATAATTATTGAAAAAAATAATTTTCTATTTGATCAAAGTAATCAATATTTTTCTCAAGATCAAATAAGCAGTCTTCCTATTTTTTCTCCTGAAGAACTACCCGATTATTTTTCTGCTTTGGAGTTAAAGAAAAGAGCTCCTTTTGGGATTCAGCAGGATCTATCAATACGAGGATCTATTTTTGAAGATAACACTATTCAGATTGAAGGCATAAAGGTAAATGACCCTCAAACCGGCCACTTTAGTTTAGAGTTACCGCTAACTCCAGCAGACATTGAAAAGGTAGGTATTAATAAAAACAGGCAACAATTAAAATATAAGTTAACCCAACCAAAAGAGAAAGGTAGTTTAATTAGAAGTTCATTTGGCCAACACGCGCTTTGGGAAAATCTTTTATCTTCTAATTTTAGTTTAGGTCAAATTAAAAACAGAATTTCGGTTGAACATAAAAGATCATCAGGTGGCCGGCCAGATACTGATTTTGAAATATATAATCTTTCTTGGCATTCTTTGTGGCAAAGGGCGGATAAGGAAGTTGAATTTTTCTTTGGTTCAACCAAGAAAGATTTCGGCGCAAATAGTTTCTATTCTCAAAATTTCCCTCAAGAAGAAGAGCAGATAACTCAAAGGTTTTTCTTGCTAAAAGGGAAATTAGAAAAAAAAGCATTTGACCTATCCGGCTCTATTTATTTTCGAAGACATAGTGATAAGTTTATTTTAGACAGACATGATCCTAGCTTCTATACGAATTATCATACAACTTACATCTATGGGATAAAGAATAAAATGATTTTTAAAAATAATATATTTTTAGGTTTCAATTTAAGAAAAGAAAAAATAACTAGTACTAATTTAGGCAATCACAGCCGAATCAACAAAGGATTTTCTTTAGGGCTAGAAGAAAAAAGAGAAGGAGATTTTATTTACCAGGTATCAGCCGGCATCGATTACTATAAACCCTGGGGTTACCTAGAAGATATTAATCTAGGTTTAGGATATTACCTAAAGGAAAATCTATTAATTAAATTTTCTTATGACCGGATTTGGCGAGCCCCTTCATTTACCGAGTTGTATTACTCGTCTCCTTCTAATCTAGGAAATTCTTCTTTAGATATTCAAAAATCTAATAATTATGAATTAGGTTTAAAATTTTATCCTGCTAGCAACATTAAACTTTCTTTAGACGGATTTGTCAGGCAGCAGTCAGATACTCTTGATTGGGTAAAAAATAAAACGTCTGATCCCTGGCAAGCAAAAAATATAGGAAATCTAGAGGCAAGAGGGTTTGATTTTTATGGAGAGTTAAAATTAAATAAGGGTTTATTAAAAAGAATAGGGTTAGGATATACATATCTTGACTTGGCTAAAGAAAATAATTTTCATTTTTCTAAATATGTTTTTGATTATAACCGGCATAAAGTTTGCGCTAATTTTGGCTTTGATTTTTTTGGGATTGATTCGAATATAATTGTTAATTTTTCAAAACCAATTGCGAGAGATAAATACACTACTGTTGATTTAAAATTATCAAAACAATTTTTTAATTTTAAACTAAGTTTAGAGGGAGTAAATATTTTTAATCAGGATTATCAGGAAAAAACCGATATCGAAGGAACCGGCCGCTGGTACAAAATCTCCCTAACCTACATCTTCTAACCTAGCAAAAAAGGGGACGTTTCCCTCTGTTATAAGTTACTGCAGATAAAAGAGTTATAAAGCAGTGTTTTCCGGAGATAAACGGAAAATGCCAGTTTATAACCCATTGGCCAACAAAAGGTTATAAA
>JAWOBO010000005.1:0-4292 GCA_046484225.1 Candidatus Omnitrophota bacterium
TCCTTTTGAATATGCCTTTGGTCTTTGCGCAGGTGAGCAACTATTGAATCACAGCCGGATTTCTGAGCTAATACAGCAGCTGTAGCTGGATCCGGATAGGTAGTAAAACGAGCCTGGCGCAACGTAGCTACATGATCAATATTTACCCCTAATTTAGTCTTTATCATATTTTATTTACCCTAAATTTGAATACCTTGAGTAATTTCCCCACTTACATAATACCAAACTACTACAGCTATAATTAAAGCAACCAGCTTAAGCCAAAAGTTATAAGTAACAGCTTTTTTTAAATCAATTTTTTTTACCCATCGTTTAACTATTTTTATCCATTCCATATATATCTCTACTTAACTTTTTGTTAACTGTCCTTTTAAAATAGTAAATAAATCATTAGGGCTTAGACGCCTGGTAAGTTGGCCTTCTATTGCCAAAGAGATTATACCGGTTTCTTCGGAAACAACAATAACTATAGAGTCAGTTGCTTCAGAAAGCCCTACTGCAGCCCGATGCCGCATGCCTAATGTTCTTTCTAAATTGGGATTATCTGATAGAGGAAAAAGGCAGGCCGCAGCCACAACTCTTGTCCCTTCTATAATAACTCCCCCGTCATGTAATGGAGCCGAAGGATAAAATATATTCTGAACTAATTCTGAAGTTGTATCCGCATCTAAGACAACTCCACTCTCGGCATATTTTCTTAGCCCCATTTCTCTTTTTATCGCAATTAAACCGCCTATCTTTTTTCGAGAAAGAACCCCCACAGAAGATATAATTTCTCTTAAAACTTGCTCCATCTCTTCAATTTGAGGCTCTATACGAAAAACATGACGCCTCCCTAGCCTAATTAAACCTTCTCTCAGCTCAGGTTGAAAAATTATCGCTATCAAGACAAGAAAAAAAGCAAAAAGATAAGTAAGTATTTTAGTTAAAACCGGTAAACCCAAAAGTTGAAAAGCAACTAAAGAAATTATTAAAACAATTATACCCCTTAAAAGATAAACGGCCTTGGTTCCCTTTAGAAACAAAAATATCCTATAGATAACCATCCACAAGATTATTATCTCAACAATTGATTTCCAATTAAGCATTTTAATTAACTCTGTCATTTTTCATCAACGCAGAAAAAAGTTTAACGGCATCTTTTGTCTGACCTACATCATGTACTCTTAAAACATTAGCCCCCTTAATTAATGCAACTATTTGGGCTGCAATAGTAGCTCCTAACCGGTCAAATGGACCTTTCTTAATTATACCACCGATAAAAGATTTACGCGACAAACCAATAAAAATTGGCACCCCTAAAACTTTTAATTGGTATAAATTATTTATAATATCTAGATTGTGCTCTTTTAACTTTCCAAAACCAATCCCGGGATCTATAAGAATCTGACTTTTATCTATGCCTTTTTTTTGGCAATAGGCTACCTTCTCCTTGAGAAACTCTCCTATTTCTTGGCTGGCTTGTTTATAGCTAGGATTAATCTGCATAGTCTGCGGATTTCCCTGCATATGCATAAGTATACAGCCGAGATTATGCTTTTTTACCAAAGAAGCCATTTTGTTACTCCCTAAAGCAGTAATATCATTTATAATATCAACTCCGGCTTCAACAGCAGCTTGGGCTACTTTCGGTTTATAGGTATCAACTGATATAATTAGTTTTTTAAACTCTTTCCTAACCGCCTTTAGAACCGGTATCAGTCTCTTTATTTCTTGTTGAGTTTTTATCCTCCTAGAAAATGGCCGCGTTGACTCAGCCCCAAAATCAATAATCTTGGCTCCATCTCTAATCATCCCCGAAACTTTCTTTAAAGCTAACTTTTTTAACCTCAAAGAAGAGTTGTCTGCCTTTGCCAGCAAACCATCACCGGAGAAAGAATCTTGGGTAATATTTACTATTCCACAGATAATAGGTTTATTTATTTTTAAGGTTTTATCTCTAGCTTTATATTTATAACTATTTTTTTCGCTATTTTTTAAACTTTCTGACAGCTGCTTTGACAATATCTTTAGTCTTTTAGTTTGATTTTTTAATTTTTGACAAAGTTTTTTTAACTGATTAATACTGCCAAAAACTAGCACGCCGGTTTCAATGTCCTTAACTAAAGCATCCCTTTCTACAGCTGCATCAGAACCAACCGAAAGCAAATGCTGCTTTAATATATTAGCTTCCCAAGACTTTATCCCTTGAATTTTAAAACTTCTAAATACAGATTTAGAAGCAAGTATTTTAGCTCCCTCTTTGGTCGCCCCTAAAGAAAGGATTTCTTTTTTTGCTTCTTTTTGATTATCTAAAGCTAATGGAACTACATTCATCTAGTTTAAGGAAAGATAAAAATATAATTAAATATTTCTTATGAAGTTGAATCTTTTTCTTTTTGTTTGGATAAACCAGCAATTTTTTTAAACTCTTGGGCACCCAATACTTCTTTATCTAATAAAATATCTACTAACTTAGCTAAATTTTCTTTGTTATCTTCGATAATTTTCTTAGCCCGACTGTAACATTCATCTACAATTCGTTTCACTTCTTGGTCAACAATTCTAGCAGTTTCTTCGCTGTAATCTTTTTCTTTCATCATATCTCTGCCCAAAAACACAGGGTCATGACTTTCCCCTAAAGTATAATTCCCTAATCTGTCGCTCATTCCGTAGTCACAAACCATCTTGCGAGCTAATTTCGTTACCCCTACCAAATCACTCATAGCTCCGGTTGTAACATCATCTAGATTTACTTCCTCAGAAGCCCTGCCTCCTAAAGCAACAGTGATTTCACCCATTAGTTGCTTTTTTGACTTATAACTTCTATCTTCCTGAGGCGGAATAAAAGTATATCCACCGGCCATACCCCGGGGAATAATTGATACTTTTGCCATAGAGTCAACCTCGGGAATAACTAAAGATACCAAAGCGTGCCCACCTTCATGAAAAGCTGTTATCCTTTTTTCCTTTTCTGACATTACCCGGCTCTTTCTTTCCGGCCCCATCATCACTCTCTCAATTGCTTCCTCCAGTTCTTTTTGAGTCACCGTCTTTTTGTTTCTGCGTGCGGCCAATAAAGCTGCTTCATTACAAAGATTTTCCAAGTCAGCTCCGGAAAAGCCAGGCGTTCTTTTCGCAACTTCTTCTAAATTTACCTTTTTTGAAAGGCTTATCTTTTGAGTATGTACTTTTAATATTCCTTCTCTTCCTTTTATATCAGGTGCATTAATTACAATCTGGCGGTCAAATCTGCCTGGCCTAAGTAAGGCAGGATCTAATACATCAGGACGATTTGTAGCAGCTATAATTATTACCCCGGTTTCGGTTTTAAATCCATCCATCTCTGCTAATAATTGGTTCAAGGTTTGTTCTCTTTCATCGTGGCCGCCACCTAAACCAGCAAAACGCTGCCTACCGACTGCATCAATTTCATCGATAAAAATAATACATCCTTTATTTTCGGCTTTAGCTGCCTTTTTAGCTTGATCAAACAAAGACCTAACTCGAGAGGCTCCAACTCCTACAAACATCTCCACAAAATCAGACCCACCTATTGAAAAAAATGGTACTTCTGCTTCCCCCGATACAGCTTTAGCAAGCAAAGTTTTTCCACACCCGGGAGGACCCATAAGAAGAACCCCTTTAGGAAATCTGCCGCCAAGCCGCTGAAACCTTTTAGGATCTTTTAAAAACTCAACTACTTCTTGCAGCTCTTCTTTTGCTTCATCGATACCAGCCACATTACCAAAAGTAACTTTTTTAGCTCTATTTTTATCTAAAATAGCATGTTTGGATTTACCAAAACCCCAAATTTGTGACCCCATCTGATTGCCTTTTTTAGAAAAATACCACAAAAACAAAATAAAAATAAACATCGGCCCAAAAAAATAAAGAAAATTAGTTAAAGCAGTGCTAGCCGGTTCAATCTCAAAATTTTCTACATTTTCTCTGATCAAAGAAACAATTTCTTCATTTTCTTCGGGAATATATACGTAGAAATACTTTTGCTCTTTTGGTTGGTTAAACTGGCCTTGGGCAAGATTTTCTTTTAAGGTGATTGATTTTATCTGGTTAGTCTGAGGATTATTTTTGACTAAATAGTAAAATTCGGGATATTTTAATTTTTTGGCAAATCCTCCCATGTTAGCGCCAAAAAGATTAGCTAACCAGATAACTGCCATGAATACAATGATTACATATAGAGCCCGGCGGAAAAAATTAGGATTTGGTTGTTTTTTCTTATTTTTGTTTGGTTGCATCGATAGCTATTATACTTAGATTAGTTACAAAATCAAGGACTGAATGGAAAC
>JAWOBO010000030.1:0-4672 GCA_046484225.1 Candidatus Omnitrophota bacterium
TTAATTGGCAATTGCAAAGTTTGTCCAGGCAGGCGACTGAAGAATTATTGACAATGTCTTCCCAAGAGCAGGCCAAAAGGCAAAAAGAATTTTTAAGCTCATTAGGAATTAAAGATAAAACTGAATCTTATTCGGTAAGTCAAATTAGGCAATCTCACCGCTCTGCTTATAAAAAGTGGACTACTGAAGAGGAGCAAACTTTAATCCAGCTTTATCAATCCGGCAAAACAATTAAGGAATTAGCTCATATACTGGGAAGAGAGCAAGGCGGTATTAGTTCTCGCTTAAGAAGGTTAAAAAAGGAAGAACTATGTTGGGATATTTAATTTTATTGTTTACGGTGGTGCCGATTGTGGAGTTGGCGTTGTTGATAAAGATTGGGCAGTTTCTAGGGGTATTCTATACGGTAGGAATTGTAATTATTACCGGAGTAACCGGTGCATATTTAGCAAAATTACAAGGCCTGATCACTTTGCGCAGGATTCAAGAAGAGGTAAATAATGGCCGGATGCCGGCAGATAGATTATTTGACGGCGTTTTGATTTTATGCAGCGGCTTGCTGCTTTTAACTCCGGGGCTGATAACTGACCTGTTAGGTTTTTTGGGCCTGATACCTTTAAGCCGGAATTTGCTTAAGCGTTGGCTGAGGCAAAAGATAAAAGATATTATCAGTGAAGGCAGAGTGATTACTTTCCATCAGAGGTTCTAACCAGCCGGCTATTTAAGCGAACTTTCTTTAGTATAAACCTCAAAAACACCTTTCCTCAATCTTATCTTATATATCCGGGATTTAGCAATCCAGGTTTTTCTGCTGTTACAATAGACTAAAATAGCTTTTTTAGTTTCATGCAGAATATAGATTTGGACCCAGATATATCTTTCTTTGGGGTATAGGAGCCGGTAAAAGTTAAAATAACTCATTTTTACCTCCGGGTTTAAGGTAACCTATTTTTGAATCTTAAGGCTCGCATTACGGTTCTTCGGTTTACGCCTAAGCTTCTGGCGATTGCTCTCATAGGCATATCCAATAAATATAATTCCTCTATTTTTTTTGCTAACTTTTGATATAATGGGGTTCGCTTCAATGGTTGGACTATAATTTTAATCGGGATTTCGGCTGCAGTGCGAATTGGTTGCAGGCGGGTCCGTAGTTCTATCTAATTTTTGTAGCTGAGAGGGACAACAGGGTTCATCATAATTTGTGAGCCGAATACCTTATTCGGATATACTAAATAGGCCTGCGGCCTAGCTCCGACTTCGTCGGAGAAGTATATACGAATCCCACCCTCTCCGTTTGTTTTTAACAAAAACAAACGGACCCTGAAGCGCAAAGCGCTGAAGGGTCTTGTCAATACCATTTCAAACTTCTCTTTATGGAAATTTTATTCAATAGTCTATTATTTAGTTTGGGTTTAATCCTGCTTATATTTAGCTCCAATTGGCTAATTCAATCTTCGGTTAAGATATCTTCATTTTTTCGCTTAACTCCTTTATTTATTGGCTTGGTTATAATTGCCTTTGGTACTTCTGCTCCTGAAGCCGGCGTAGGTATTATCGCAACCTTAAAAAATCAAGAGGGAATTGCTTTAGCTAATATAATTGGTAGCAATATTGCTAATATTGCCTTAGCTTTGGGACTATGTTCGATTTTTATTCCTCTTAAGGTTGATAAAAAGGTTTTTAGAAAAGAATTCCCTTTTTTAGCTGTATCAACTTTAGCTTTATACTTTGCTAGTTTAGATTTTATAATTAGTAGAGCTGAAGGTGTGATTTTTCTTTTGCTTTTGTCGATATTTTGTTTTGTTTTCATAAGAGGTTCTAGAGATGGTTTTATCGAAAAAGAAATTAAAGATGTTAAGCTGAATAAACTATTTAATAAGATTAAAGCCCCTTTTTCGCTGATTGCTTTATTTATTTTATCTTTGCTAGGAATAGTTGGCGGGGCACATCTTATGGTTGAAGGCGGAGTCCATTTGGCCAAATTTTTTGGGATAACTCCTTGGATTATTGGTATTACCTTGTTTGCTTTGGGAACATCTTTACCTGAGATAGCCAGTTCTTTTACAGCTGCGATAAAGAGGGTTCCCTCGATTAGTATTGGTAATATTATCGGGAGCAATATTTTTAATATTTTGCTAGTTATTGGAATTGTAGCTTTAATTAAGCCTCTTTCTGTGAATCCATCAGTTGTAAAATTTGAGCTACCAGTTCTTTTAGGTTTTACTTTTCTTCTCTTTACAGTGATGCTTACTCACTATAAAATAGTTCGCACGGAAGGGGTAATTTTGACATTAAGTTATATTGGTTTTTTAATTTGGTTAATTATGGGAAGGATATGAGTTATTTAGCTTTTGCTTTAAAATATAGGCCGCAAGATTTTGATCAAGTGGTGGGGCAAGATCATGTAGTTGCATCGCTAAAAGGAGCAATTTCTAAAAAAAGAGTCCATCATGCTTATCTTTTTAGCGGTCCCCGCGGTGTGGGTAAAACATCTCTGGCAAGAATCTTGGCAAAGTCGCTTAATTGCCAAAATGGGCCTACAACTACTCCCTGTCTAAAGTGTCCAAGTTGTATTGATATAGCAGCCGGCAAGTCACTAGATATAATTGAGGTTGACGGTGCTTCTAACCGCGGTATTGATGAAATAAGAAGCCTGCGGGAAAATGTAAAGCTAACGCCTGTTTCTGGCCGGTTCAAAGTTTATATTATTGATGAAGTTCATATGTTAACCAAAGAAGCATTCAATGCTTTGCTCAAGACATTGGAGGAGCCGCCTAAGCATGTAAAATTTATATTTGCTACAACTGATCCTCATAAAGTTTTGCCTACCATTCTTTCTCGGTGTCAAAAGTTTCAGTTTAATTTATTAAGTCTTGATCAAATCGTGGGTAAGCTCTCTGAAATTGTAGAGAATGAAAAGATAAAGATAGATGAGACTCTTTTATATACAATTGCTCAAGCTGCCGATGGAAGTATTCGAGATGCTGAAAGTTTACTTGATCAAATTTTTCCGGTAATTTCGGCCGGTAAAGATATAAAAGATATCTTTTCTTTTCTAGGAATAATTGATGAAAATGCGATGGGCCAAGTTGTTAGCTTTTTATCAGAAGGTGATTTATCCGGGGTATTAGCTTTTGTTGATAAGGTAAATAAAGAAGGCAAGGATTTGGGGGTTTTTCAGGATTATTTTCTTAAGTATTTGCGTAATTTTTTATTAGTTAAAATTGATTCTAGGAAATTTAAACAGATCGCTGAGGTTTCACCGCAAAGTAGAGATTTAATTATAAAACTTAGCTCTAAATTTTCTTTGGCTCAACTTTTAGAATTAGTTGATTTATTGATTAAAGCTAAAGAAATCTCAAGACAAATTAATTCAGCCCGGATTCCGCTGGAACTTGCGTTTATAAAGTTTTTACATAAGGAAAAACAAGTTAATCTTGATAAGCCAAAAGAGCCTAAAGAAAAAGATAAGCCAAAGGGTGATAATAAACCAACTCTCAAACAGAAAAAAAGCGCTAATACAGATAAAATGGTAGAAGAGAAGCCGATTAAAACAGAGAAAAAGGAGGCTGGTAAGCCTAAAGGTAACCTAAACCAGCAAGAAAAATCTTTAGAAGATGATTTTTTAATACAACCGGTTCGCTTAAAATGGAAAGAGATTTTATCAACTATGCAGAAAAAAAGAATGGCCATAGCTTCTCATCTTTCTTTGGGAAATCCTGTTTCATCATCAGGGAAACAAGTTTTTATAGCTTTCTCGGTTAAAGATAAATTCCACAAAGAAGCATTAGATGATGAGCGGAATCGTAAGTTTATCGAAGACAGCATTGAAGCAATTATAGGAAAGGAAGTTAGAATTAAATTTAAGGTTGTAGATACTGGCCAAGATAGTTCTTTTGAAAAAAAAGAGAATAATCCTTCTCAAAATTCAGAAAGTCCGTCAAAAGAAAAGATGGAAGATAATTTTTTAAACGAGCTTCTAGATACCTTTGACGGGAAGTTTCATACCGATGAGTAGTTTTAATAAAGTTTTTAATGAAGTGGTTAAGAATGTTTCCCGGTTTCCGGGTATTGGAAAAAGAAGTGCCGAGAGAATCGCTTTTAGTATCTTAAAAATGAAGCCAGAGATGGTAGAAGAGATCGCCCAAAGCATCAAAGATTTAAATAAACAGATAAAACCTTGCAGATTATGTAATAATTTTTCCACCAAAGAAGTTTGTTCTATTTGTTCTGACCCAAGGCGAAAAAAAGATGTAGTTTGTGTAGTAGAGGAGCCTACCGATATTATGGCTATTGAAAAAACTTCACAATATAAGGGGCTCTACTATGTGCTTTTAGGCTCAATTTCGCCTTTAGAAGGAATTAACGAAGAGTCTCTAAATACCGGGAAATTGATAAATAGAATAAAAAAAGGAGAGATTAAAGAAGTAATTATCTCTACTGATCCAGATACAGAAGGAGAACTTACCGCTCAATATGTGATCCAGAAACTTTCTTCTTATAAAGTAAAGATTTATCGAATTGCAATCGGTGTGCCTTTAGGGACAAAGATTGAATATATAGATTCAGCAACTTTAGGCCAAGCTTTAACCAAACGTCAACCGATAGGATAACTTAAACAAACGTTTTATTGCTAAGCAGACGTTCTACATCGAGTGTAATCGTGTTTAGC
>JAWOBO010000082.1:0-6362 GCA_046484225.1 Candidatus Omnitrophota bacterium
AAGGAATTCTATGTTGTTTTGGGTTTTAGATAATTTCTGAATTAAAAGCTCTAACGCTTCGGCTGAACTTAGCTCATTTAAAGCTTTTCGCAATATCCAAATTCTTTTAAGCTCATCAGGATTAATCAACAACTCTTCTCTTCTGGTATTAGATCTTTTTATATCAATTGAAGGATAAATTCTTTTTTGAAAAATAGTTCTATCTAAGGTAATCTCCATATTACCCGTGCCTTTAAATTCCTCAAAAATTACATCATCCATGCGAGACCCAGTATCAACTAAAGCTGTTGCAATTATAGTCAAGGACCCGCCTTCTTCTTCAGCCCGGGCCGCTCCAAAGAATCTTTTTGGTTTATGCAGGGCATTAGAATCTATCCCTCCGGATAAAATCCTGCCTGAATGCGGCTCTACCAAGTTATAAGCCCTAGCCAGACGAGTAATAGAATCAAGCAGTATTACCACATCCTTTTTATGCTCAACTAATTTCTTAGCCCTTTCAATTACCATCTCGGCCACCTGGATATGCCTTTGAGCCGGTTCGTCAAAAGTAGAACTTATAACTTCACCTTTTACTATATTTTCCATTTCAGTAACTTCTTCGGGCCTTTCATCAATTAAAAGAACCATCAAAGTAACGTCAGGATAGTTTTTCATGATCCCGTTGGCAACTTTCTGCAAAAGTACAGTTTTCCCGCTGTAAGGCGGTGCAACTATCAAGCCCCGCTGGCCTTTCCCAATCGGGCATAACAGATCTAACACCCTGGTTGAAAGTACTTTCGGATCTGTCTCTAAAATAAACCTCTCTTTAGGATAAATTGGGGTTAAATTATCAAAAAGAACTCTGTTCCTAGCTTCATCGGGATTCTCATAGTTTACCGCCTCAACTTTTAACAAAGCAAAATATTTTTCACTATCTTTAGGAGGCCGGATCTGTCCGCTAACTGTATCACCTGTCCTCAACGAAAATTTTCTAATCTGTGAAGGAGATACATAGATATCATCCGGTGAAGGCAGATAGCTGTAGTTTTTTGAACGCAAAAAACCGAAACCTTCCGGTAAAACTTCTAGGACTCCATCGCCAAACATAAAACCTTTTTTCTCAGTTTGAGCCTGTAAGATTTTAAAGATAAGATCTTGTTTCCTTAACCCACTTATTCCACCTACATTAAGGCGCTTAGCAATCTTATTTAGCTCAACGGACTTTAGCCCTTTCAATGTCCCAATATCAACACTCTCGTCAACCCTTTGATCTTTTTTCTCTAAGTCTTGTTTATCTTTTCCCACAATAAACTAACCTCCTTTTCTAAAACTCCTAAATCTGAATTATTTGTTAATATAAAATCTGCCCTTTTTTCTTTATCTTTACCTGGTAAATATAAAGATAACCTTTTTTTAATTTCTTTATCGTTAAAGTTATAGTTTTCTTTTGACCTTTTGATTAATATACCCTCTTCAATTTTTATTAAAATAGTTTTATCAAATAAACCTTCAAGATTTTTCTCAAAAAGAAGAGGTACCTCAGCAACACAAACCTCATCTTCCTTTTTGGCTCCAAGCCATTGTTTTAGGAATCTGATAATTTCAGGATGAACAATTTCTTCAAGCCTTTGCAGTTTTTTTTGATCTTTAAATACCAGTTCGGCCAATTTTTTACGAGAAATTTCTCTATTTAACTCAACTTCAGGAAAAGCTTTCCTGACCTTCTTATAAACCGGATGGCTAGGATCTTGATAAAATTGATGAACTATTTGATCAGAATCAACTACCTTAGCTCCAAATCTAGCAAACAACTCAAGGGCGGTAGTCTTACCGCTTGCCATTACACCAGTTAAACCAATTTTAGACATTTTTTTCTGCTATTCATTTAAATCTTGATAAAGCGCCAGGTACTGCTTTGCAGCTTTTTTCCAGGAAAAATCCTTTTTCATATTAGCTTTAACAACTGCATTCCATTTCTTTTTATCTTTAAATAACTTTTGGGCCCTCTTTAAAGTTTTAATTAGGCTATTTTTACCATATTTTTTTAAAGTAAATCCAGACCCGCCTTTAGATAAATCAGAAACAGTATCTACCAGGCCGCCGGTTAAATTAACCAAAGGGATAGTTCCATATTTAAAACTAATCATCTGTGATAAACCGCAAGGTTCAAACCGCGAAGGAAGTAAAAAAACATCTGAGGCAGCATAGATTTTGTGAGCTAGAGCTTCATCAAAATCAATATGTAAAGAAAATCTCTCTTTGTTGTTTTTTTGAATCTGTCTAAGCTTTTTATGATATTTAACATCGCCAGTGCCTAAAATTATCAGTTGTGACTTCTTGAGTATAGGCTCTATGCTTTCAGTTAGAATATCCAGGCCTTTTTGCTCGGTTAACCTGCTTACCATTCCAAACAAAAGGATATCTTTATCTTGGCAAATTCCCATCTCTTTTTGCAAACTAAGCTTATTTTCCAACTTTCCTTTTAAAGACCTGGCATACTTTTTATAAATAAAATCATCTTCTTTAGGGTTCCAGACTTTATAATCTATACCGTTTAGGATGCCTTTTAGACGATCTTTTTTCTCAGCCAACACCCCTTCTAGGCCACAGCCAAACTCTTTTTTCTGAATTTGACAAGCGTAAGTAGGACTAACTGTAGTTATTGCATCTGAGAAAATAATCCCGCCTTTAAGAAGATTAATTTTTCCGTAAAATTCTAAATAATGCATATTAAAATAGTCCCAAGAAATTCCCAAATGCTCAAAATTTTTCTTATCAAAGATTCCTTGAAAAACTAAGTTATGAATAGTAAGAATAGTTTTTGTATTTTGGAAAAAATCATCATTCTTATAAAGAATCCTTAAATACATGCTGACTAAAGAAGTCTGCCAATCATTGTTATGAATAATATCCGGAGAAAAATTAAGCTCTTTTAAAACCTTAAGTATTTGACGCGAAAAAAAAGAAAACCTTTCTAAATTATCCGG
This sequence comes from Candidatus Omnitrophota bacterium, assembly GCA_046484225.1. GTDB lineage: Bacteria > Omnitrophota > Gorgyraeia > Duberdicusellales > 4484-171 > PXAH01. Next base: position 2,967 of record JAWOBO010000082.1, read on the forward strand.
ATAATCTCCTTTACCAGTTGTATAAAGATAATCTCTTTTAAAAAAATGTTCATTTTTTATCAAAACAACTTCAATACCTTGATGTTCTATTGTTGCAAAATCATCAAAATGTTTATCCGGTTCAATACCTTTATACCAAGGCATAAATATTTTTACCTGATGGCCTAAAGCAGCTAAATTTAAAGGAAGCGAGCCACTAACATCAGCTAATCCGCCAGTTTTGGCAAAGGGGTACACTTCTGAAGAACAAAATGCTATCCGCATATTTTAACTACTTCCTCCTGCTTTTTGACTTTTTTGTTCTATTTTATCTATTTGTTCTGCGTCAGCCCAATTTTTACCGGCTTTGATATTTACCTTAAGCGGCACAGATAAATTAAAGCTGTTTTCCATTTTATCTTTTAATGCCGGTAAAAAGACTTCTAGGTTATCTTTTGCAAGGTCAAAAACAAGTTCATCATGAATTTGCATAGTTAACTTAGCATTTATCTTTTTCTTTATTATCTCTTTATCTAATTCAATCATCGCTATCTTTATTATGTCAGCACAACTGCCTTGAATCGGAGCGTTCACCGCTTGTCTTTTAGCAAACTCCTGCAGGCGCGGGTTGTGACTGTTAATCTGGGACAACTTCCTTTTTCTCCCAAAGATTGTTTCTGCATAACCATTTTTTTTAGTTTTTTTAATCGCCTCTTCTATATACTCTTTTACCTTTGGGTAACGAGTGAAATAATTATGAATAAATTCCTGAGCTTCGGCAAAACCTATCCCCAGCTCTTTAGATAACCCGTAAGGGCTCATCCCATAGACTATACCAAAGTTCACTTTTTTAGCTGTGTTTCTTTGGGTATTGGTTACATCCTCTTGGCAACTATCAAAAAGCAAAGAAGCTGTAAATCTATGAATATCTAAATCTTTGCGAAAAGCCTCAACTAAGTTTTTATCTCCAGAAATATGAGCTAATATTCTCAGCTCAATTTGGGAATAATCTCCACAAACTATAAATCCGCCTTGGCCGGAAGGAACAAAAGCTTTCCTCAGCTGAGATGAAAACTCTCCTTTTATTGGAATGCTTTGTAAGTTCGGCGAAGAAGAAGAAAGGCGTCCGGTTTGAGTTCCAGTTTGATTAAATTGAGCGTGAAGCTTGTCACCAAACATTTTTACTTTTTTAATTAAAGGAAGTAAATAAGTATTTTTTAATTTGCTTAACTCTCTGTATTGCAATATATCTTCTGCAATTGAGTAATCAAAAGATAAACTTTTTAACACCTCTTCGCTAGTTGAATACCCCGTCTTTGTTTTCTTTAAAGGCTTAATACCTAAATCAGTAAAAAGCACTTCTTGAAGCTGCTTAGGCGAGTTCAAATTAAACTCTTTTTTGGCTGCTTTAAAAATTGCCTTCTTTATTCCCAATATTCTTTTATCTACTTTAGACAAAACCCGCTCTAGCTGTTTAATATCTATAGTTATGCCTTGGGCTTGCATCTTATAAAGTATTTTGACCAAAGGCATTTCAATATCAAAAAAAACTTTCTCTAACTTATCTTTGCTCAATTTATCCTTTAAAACTTCATACAAGCTGCCGATAAAATACGGATATGACTCTAGTTTAATTTCTGAATAATATTTGCCTAAAAATAAAGCAACCAACGAAGACAAGCTATAATCTGAAATAGATGAATCAACCAAATAAGAGGCTATTTTTATATCAAAAATTTTCCCCTTAACTTCTAAGCAAGGATAATTTATCATTTGGCCTTTTAGGTCAATTGTTACCTTCTCTATAGAAGAATCTGTGAGAATAGTTTTAAATTTCTCTAGTTTCTCTTTATACAAAACATCTTTATCTGAGCCATAGATATATATATCTTCAGCTTCGGCAAAATATATAAAAGGTAACTGCTTTTTAACTTTATCCGGATTAAGCTTTGTGCCGTTTTTTACTTTAATTTTGCTAGGTTCTGCTTGACTGAAAAGCTCATCTTTAGGTATTTTAAATTCCAACTCGGAAAAAAGACTAACTAGCTCATCTTTGTTGATTTTATCTTTTTTTAACTGGTTAAGTTTTATTTTTAACTTTGGCTCTGAGAGTTTTGCTAATTCTTTACTTAAGATAATTTGTTTTTTATTTTCTTTTATTCGATCAGCTTCTTTAGGAGTTAATTTATCCATATTTTGAAAGATATTATCAATAGTGCCAAACTCTTTAATTAATTTGGTAGCCCCAACTTTGCCAATCCCTTTGGCACCGGGGATATTATCTGAAGCATCTCCTAACAAAGAAAGATAGTCAGCCATATAACAAGGTTTAAATCCATACTTTTTTATAAAGTCTTTTTCTTTATAGAACTTTTGTTCTCGATAGTTATATACAGAAACACCTTTATTAGCCAAAAGCTGGTAAAGATCTTTATCTGAACTAACCACAACCACTTCTCTATTTTTCTTTCTTGCCTGCCGAGATAGCGAAGCTATAACATCATCAGCTTCATAATTTTCTTTTTCAATACTTTTTATCCCTAGAGCTTTAATTAACCTCCGGATTATGGGAAACTGAGATTTTAGTTCATCAGGCAACGGCGGCCTTTGTATTTTATAGTCTTTATATTTTTCCTGCCGATAGGTTTTTCTCGATATATCAAAACAAATGCCGATAAACTCAGCTTTTTGCTCTAGGATAAGTTTTTTTAAAGTTCTGTAAAATCCATATACAGCTCCAGTTGAAACCCCAGATGAGTTGCTAAGCTTTATAGCAAAATGGGAACGATAACATAAAGAAGTGCCATCAATTAAATATAATTTTTTATTAGACATCAATATTTAGAAATTATGAATAAAAGGGTGGTACTATTTGCTGTCTTGAGATAACTCTTTCTGGCTGATACGATAAACAGCCGTAAGTGCATTCTTTAATCTTTCTGCTGCTGAAAGATAATCATTATTTTCGATATACTTTAATGCATCTTTAGTGTTAGTAAACGCGCTCTGCTTTAGATGAAAATCCCTCGCTTTCTTTATTATTTTTCTTGTTTTTTCTTTAAGCTCTGAATCGCTGGGGTCTAAAGTAATAACTTTATTTAATTCTTCTATCGCGGTTTTATAATCTTTTTCGTCAAAAGCCCTTTGACCTAACTTAAAATGTAGTTTAGCCTCTTCGATTGTCTTTAATCTTTCTTGTTCTCTTTTGTAAACTATCTTTTTAGAAAGATCGGCAGCCTTTTTTTCTCTAATCTCTTCTTTAATTTCCGGATAGGTACCTAACTTAAGCAAGTGCTGCCTGGCTACCTCTTGCCAATATTCTCCTTTTTTCCCTTTAATATATCTTTTTTTCCAATGATAGGTGGCTTTTTTAATATTATTTTTTTTCTCATAGAGAAAAGCAAGATTGGTATGGGC
>JAWOBO010000031.1:0-10219 GCA_046484225.1 Candidatus Omnitrophota bacterium
GCGCTTCCTTCAGCCTAGTAGGGTGTACCCGAGTAGGACGTTTACTAAAGCAGAGGCCTTAAGCCCTTAATTTTTGCTTTTTGAACGAAAAGGATTACACAAAAATATAGAAAAGTGCTCTCGGTGTCATTCTGAGGGAGCGGAAGCGACCGAAGAATCTCAAGCCATTGCGGAGATCCTTCGGCTTCGCCTCAGGATGACACCTAATGTTTTAAAAATGACAACGTCTGCTAAAAAGGTTGATACTTCGACTTCGCTCAGCATCAACTCTGAGTGAAATCAAAAGGGTTGATTTTTTTGCCAATTCTTGTTATTATTGCGGATACGGGCGGTTAGCTCAGCTGGTTTAGAGCGTCTCGTTTACACCGAGAGGGTCGTGGGTTCGAATCCTACACCGCCCATGTTTTTTGTTTATTCATAAATGTTATTTGCAAAATTTATTTGCGGGTAGTGCAATAGATTATTCGGAACAAATAAGACAGTTTTGGTAAGCAAGCAGCTTCGGCTGCGCCGAAGATTTGTTGCGAATCCTACACCGCCCATGTCTTCATATAAAGAAGGTACCGAAGGATGAAAGGATGACGGACGAAAAGACGAAATCGTCTGTCGTCTATCGTCCCTCTTCCCTCGGAACAAAGCTGTAATCTCAGAAAAATGGATTTAGAAACTTTACGACATTCATGTTCACACGTTTTAGCTTCAGCAGTTAAAAAACTGTATCCGGAGGCAAAATTAGGTATAGGCCCTGCTATCGAAGAAGGTTTTTACTATGACTTCGATATTCCAGGAGGCTTAAGTGAAGAAGATTTGCCCAAAATTGAAAAGCTAATGGAAAAAGAGGTGAAATCTAAGTTGCCTTTTGTTCAAAAAGAGTTGAGCAAAGAAGAAGCCATAGATTTATTTAAGGAAAAAGGTGAAATTTACAAAATAGAGTTGATTAAAGATTTAGGAAAGAATCGAGTTTCAACTTTTCAGCACAATGATTTCATAGATTTATGTAAAGGGCCGCATTTAAAAGATACCGGGCCTTTAAAAAACTTTAAATTGCTTTCGGTGTCAGGGGCTTATTGGCGAGGCGACCAAAAAAATGCTCAGCTAAGCCGGATTTATGGAACAGTTTTTTCTGACAGGAAAAGTTTAAAGAAATATTTAAATCGGTTAGAAGAGGCAAAGAAAAGAGACCATCGCAAGTTAGGCAAAGAGCTGGGCCTATTTGAGATATACCCTGAGCAAGCCGGGGCAGGGTTAGTTTTTTATCTTCCTAAAGGTGCGATTTTGCGCAAAATTATTACAGATTGGGAGATAGATCAGCATCTAAAGAGGGGCTATCAAATGATCAATACTCCTCATATTATGAATAAAAATCTTTGGGAAAAGAGTGGCCACCTTGATCATTATCAAGAATATATGTATCCGGTAAAAAAGCAAGATCAGGAGTTTGCTTTAAAGCCTATGAATTGCCCCGGCCATATTCTTGTTTATAAATCAAAACTTCACAGTTTTAGAGACCTCCCCCTTAGATTGTTTGAGTTAGGTACAGTTTATCGGTTTGAAAAAAGTGGGGTATTACATGGGTTGCTTCGTCTTAGAGGTTTTACTCAAGATGATGCTCATATTTTTTGTAAAAAAGAAGATCTTTATTCAGAAATAGAAGGGGTTATTGAATTTGTTAAATCTACCATGGAAAAATTTGGCTTTAGCGACTACAGGGCTGAGCTAAGTACTCGCCCGGATGAATTTATTGGCAAACAAGAGGATTGGCAGCAGGCAGAAAGCATTTTAGAGGAAGTTTTAAAGAAGAAAAAGCTTAACTATAAATTGAATCCCGGTGATGGAGCTTTTTATGGGCCGAAAATAGATATTATCTTAAAAGATGCTATAGGAAGAAATTGGCAGTGTGCTACAATTCAACTTGATTATAATATTCCGGAAAGGTTTGATTTAACTTACCGGTCAAAAGAAGATAATGATCAAAGAGTGGTGATGATTCATCGTGTTATCCTAGGAAGCCTGGAAAGGTTTATGGCTACGTTGATCGAGCATTTCGCCGGTGCCTTACCTTTTTGGTTAGCGCCGACGCAAGTTAGTGTTTTAAATATAAATAAAGATGTAGTTGATTATGCCAAAGAAGTAAAAACAGAACTAGAAAAGGAGGGGTTTAGGGTTGAAAACGATCTAGATGAGGAAACCCTACAGAAAAAAATTAGAAAAAAGGAACTCCTGAAAATACCTTATATGATAATAGTAGGAAGACGGGAAAAGGAAGAAAAAACAATTTCATTACGGAAAAGAGGAAAAGAAAATCTAGGTTCAAAAACTTTAGAACAATTGATAACTTTTTTAAAAAAGGAGGCTAAATAGGTGAAGAAAAGAGTAAGAGTAAATTTAAGAGTTGTTGCAGAAAATTTAAGATTAATTAATCCTGACGGGGAACAATTAGGAGTTGTAACTCGTAAGGAGGCTTTAGATAAAGCGAGGGAGTATGGACTTGATTTAGTTGAGATTGCTCCTTCGGCAAAACCGCCGGTTTGCCGGATAATGGATTTTACAAAATACAAGTACGAGCAGAGCAAAAGAGAAAAGGAGTTAAAAAAACATCAAAAACATTCTCAGCTTAAAGAAGTAAGAATTACGCCGCGCACAGAGGAACATGACTATCAAGTCAAATTGAAAAGGATGAAAAAGTTTTTAGAAAAAGGACATAAGGTAAGAATAAGGATGCGTTATAAAGGAAGAGAAATTACTCACAAAGAAATTGGGAGAAGGATTGTAGATAATATCATAAAAGACACAGAACCTATCGCGCAAATAGATAAAGAGCCTAAAATGCGGGGCAAAACTATGATATTTACTTTAAGTCCGAAATAGTTATAATAAACACAGATAGACACAGATAAATTTATAGATAAACACAGATAAGAAATACTAACATAGATTGAGGAGGAGGATATGCCGAAGTTAAAAACGAGAAAATCAATAGCAAAAAGAATTAAAGTTACAAAAAAGAAAAAGGCATTAAAAGCAAAAGCCGGAAGAAGGCATTTGTTGAGCGGAAAAGGCCGCAAGAGAAAAAGGAACTTACGAAAAAAGGATCAGGTACCAAAAGAATTTAAAAAAGTGGTAAAAAGAGCTTTACCTTATTCTGCTTAAATTAGTTAAATTGTCAAAAAGGAGTTTATTATGAGAGCAAGAAGTCCTGTAGCTTCTAGAAAAAGAAAGAAAAAAGTTTTAAAACAAGCCAAAGGTTATTGGGGTAGGCGGTCTAAAAATTATCGTAGAGCAGTTGAGACTTTACGAAGGGCCTATGTGTATGCTTATAATCACAGAAGGCTTAAAAAAAGAGAGTTTCGTTCTTTATGGATTACCCGTCTCAATGCAGCCGCCAGAGAAAGGGGAACATCTTACCGAGAATTAATTAATGATTTGAAAAAGAATAATATAATTCTTTCCCGCAATGTTTTAGCATTAATTGCTTCAGAAAACCCAGAAGTTTTTGATCAGATTGTAGACAAAGTGAAAAGTTAAAAAAGTGTGGCCAAGAAATTATGAAATATGTAATTATTGTTGGGTGTAGCCGTTCCGGAAGGGCTTTAGCCCACGAATTGTCCAACAAAGAAAACGTTGTTGTGATTGATAAGAGCTTAAAAAACCTTGATTCTTTAAGAGAAGATTTTAACGGCAAAAAGATATGGGCTGATGCTTTAGATGTAGCTATTTTAGAGAAAGCCGGGATTAAAGAGGCAGATGCTCTTTTTTTACTTACCGGCAATGATAATCTTAATCTAGTTGTGGGAAAAGTTGCCAAAAGAAAGTATAAAACCAAAAAAGTAGTTTTGCAGGTAAATGATGCTATGAAGAAAAAAATATTTGGGGAAGAAGGTGTAACTATAATTAATAAGACTTATCTTTTAGGCGAGGTATTAAAAAAGTGTATATTGTAATTATTGGAGCAGGCCGGCTGGGATTAATTTTAGCAAAAAGGCTTAAGGAAGATAAACATCAAGTTTGCTTAATTGAGAAAAATCGAGAACTTTGTAATTCTTTAGCCAGCAAATTAGATAAAATAATGATTATTTGTGGGGACGCAACTTATTCAGATGTTTTGAGAGAGGCAAAAATAGAAAAAGCCGATGTTTCTGTTGCAGCAACTTCAGCTGATGAAGATAATATAATTATTTCATATTTAGCCAAGGATTTTTTTGGGATAAAAAGGACGGTTTCTCGAGTTAACGATCCCAGACATATTCCTTTATATAAATATATGAAAGTTGATAATCCGGTGGATTCAACTTCAATTATTGCTAGAATTGTTGAGGAAGAAGCTTCTTTTTCCGATGTGATGAATCTTTTGAGTATAAAAAAAGGAAGGCTTTCTATTATCAGAGTTGATATTCCAGAAGATTCTCCGGTGGCTAATAAATCCTTAAAAGATATTAAACTTCCTTCTAGCTCAGTTTTAATTTCTGTGCTACGGGGACCTGAAATTGTTATTCCTTCTGGTTCAACTACTATTCTTCCCGGAGATGAAATAATCGCTGCTACCTTAATTGATAGCGAAACAGATTTAACCAGATCCCTTATTGGAAAGGTATAATGAAGTCATTTTTAGGTATTGTTCTAGAAATTTGTTGCTGTTTAGCGATTATTTTGGCAGGGTATCTATTAGCATTGGCTGCGAACTTCTTTTTTCTTCTTAAAATTTAGTTATGATAATTTCACCTACCAAAAAAGACTTATCAACAATCTTAAATTTACTGGGAAGATTAATCTTAGGGTTAAGTTTTTTTATGTTAATCCCGCTTCTGGTAGCGGTGGTTATGAACGAAATCTCTCCTCTTTTTGACTTTATTATTGGTACAACAGTGAGCGGAATTTTAGGATTTTTTTTATTGATTTTTTTCCCAATTAAAGAAGAAGTATCTTGGGTACATACCTTTTTTACGGTTAGTTTAGGCTGGTTGCTTTTTTCGCTTTTAGGGGCTATACCTCTTTCTTTATCCGGGCATTTCGGCTCTTTTTTAGATGCTTGGTTTGAGGCCATGAGTGGATTTGCTACGACTGGCCTAATTTTAGTACAGGACCTAGATCATATGTCTTTTGCCCATAACAGTTGGCGGCATCTTACTATGTTTATCGGCGGCCAGGGTATAATTTTAGCCAGTCTTTCAATATTAACTCAAACTAGAAAAGTTGCGGTAGGATTTTATATTGGCGAAGGAAGGCAAGAAAGAATCTTGCCAAATGTTGTGGGAACGGCTAGGTTTATATGGAAGGTTAGCTTTGTTTATTTAATTTTAGGGGTGGCTGTTTTCTTTTTTATATTAAATAGAATCGGCTTGTCTTCGGTTAAATCAATTTTTCAAGCATTTTGGTTATTTTTTGCTGCTTTTGACACGGGTGGATTTACGCCTTATAGGCAAAGTATTGCTTATTATCATAGTTTTTCTTTAGAAATTGCTACACTTGTTTTTATGATGCTAGGAGCTTTTAACTTTAATTTGCATTTTTGGCTTTGGCACAAAGATAAAAAGGAGATATTTAAGAATTTTGAAGTAAAAACTTTTATTTTTACTTTTTTTTCATTAATATTATTAACCTATTTACCTTTTTTAGGAAGTAACTTTTCGGGATTATTTAGAGGCGGTTTTTACCAGCTTATATCTGCACATACCGGTTGTGGTTTTACTAATTTAGAAGCGGGAGTTTTAACGGGATTTCCTCTTCTTTCTCTTTTAGCTGTAATATTTGCGATGATGATTGGAGGAGGGGTTTGTTCTACTACCGGTGGTATTAAATTATTACGGATTGGGATTATTTTTAAAACTATTTTTGCTGAAATTAAACGCTGGATTTTGCCTCCGGGTGCGGTTTTTCGCGAAAAATATCACCACTTGAATGATGTTCTTTTGTCGAATAAAAAGATAAGAGATGCTTTTATTATTTTTATTTTATTTATAATTACCTATACAGCAGGAGCATTAATAGCTATTGGTTTGGGTTATCCAGCTACCGCTGCTTTATTTGAATCAGTTTCTGCAACTGCAAATGTAGGTTTATCTAGCGGGATAACTAGCCCTAGCATGCCCGGTATTTTAAAAATAGTATATATAGTCCAGATGTGGATAGGCCGACTAGAGTTTATTGCAGTTTTTGTTACTTTGGGAGCACTGCTCTCATTTTTTAGAAAATAGAGGCACAGATGAACACAGATAGCATACTAAAAGCCAGTTTTTACAGATGCACCCCCCTTCGCCGAGGCTACGGAGGGCAAGCACAGATTTTGAAAGATAAGGGTGTGTTATCATTTTTTATTTTGATCTTAATTTTCTTGTTTTCTTTAACTATTTATGCTCAAGGCCAAACTACAACTTTAAAATCTTTAGTAGATAATCCAGAGAAATACGATCAAAAGATAATTTCTTTAAAAGCAGAATTAATTGGAGAACCACTTACAACAGAGACAGGAACCTGGTTAAATCTTGGGGCAAATGATTATAATATCGGTGTTTTTTTAAAAGAAAAAAGAATTTTAGAAAAAGTTAGTTATTGGGGTAGTTATAAAGAAAAAGGGGATATTGTTGAAGTAAAAGGAATGTTTTATAAAAATTGTCCGGTTCATGATCGGCGAGGAATTCATTTGAGTGGGTTAAGCGTAGTAGAACAAGGACAAGAGGTAGAATATAAAACAAGCTCTCAAAAAAAGAAGTTTGCTTTGATTAGTTTTGTAATTTTCTTGACAATAGGAGTTATTTATCTTATAAAAATAAAATTATGGCACAAGAAATAAAAAAAATAAAAGAATCTTTTGAAAAAGATCTAGAAAGAGGAGAAGGTAAAGATTTTCTTCAAGAGCTAAAGGTAAAATATTTAGGGAGAAAATCTAAAATATCTGAGCTTTTTTCTCAGATTCCCAATTTGCCTAAACAAGAAAGGGGGCGTTGGGGCAAAGAATTAAATATTTTAAAAAACCAGATAAGTTCAACTATAGAAGAAAGACTATCAAAAAAAGCTCAAAAAGAAGAAAAATTAGATTTAACTTATCCAGCTAAAGATCTTTCAAAAGGATCAATACATATCTTAAGTTCGGTGACAAAAAAAATATGTTCAATCTTTAAAGAACTAGGATTTAATATTATTGAAGGTAATGAGGTTGAAGATGAGTGGCATAACTTTTCTGCTCTGAATATTCCCCTAGATCATCCTTCCCGAGATGCTTTTGATACCTTCTATTTAGATCTAGCCAAAAAAAATAAAAAAAGTGGAAATTGGTTGTTAAGGAGCCATACTTCTCCTTCCCAAATTAGAATAATGCAACAAGTTAAACCTCCCCTAGCTGTTATTTCCCCGGGAAGAGTCTATCGGCCGGATGTTGTAGATGCTACTCACTCTTTTATGTTTTATCAGATAGAAGGATTTGCAGTTGGCCAAAATATAAGTTTTGCCGATTTAAAAGGAACTTTACTTTATTTTGCCCGGCAGTTTTTTTCTCAAGAAGTTCAGTTGCGGTTTCGGCCTCATTTTTTCCCTTTTACCGAACCCTCTGCAGAAGTTGATGTTTCCTGTGTTATCTGTTCGCAGAAAAATAAACAAAAAAATAAAGATAGATGCCCTGTTTGTAAGGGCAAAGGTTGGCTTGAGATATTGGGTTGTGGGATGATTCATCCTAATGTGTTAGAGGCTTGTGATATAGATAGCAAAAAATATCAAGGTTTTGCTTTTGGAATGGGTGTCGATAGAATCGTTATGCAAAAATATCAAATAAATGATATTAGGCTTTTTTATGAAAATGATACAAACTTTTTAAAACAGTTTCCTATTTAAAATTATGGATTTTAGTTTCAACTTTATAAAACAATTTGTAAATATTAAAAAATCAGCTCAAGAGCTTTCCGAGCGTCTTACTTCAGCTGGCTTGGAGATAGAAAATTTAGAGAAAGTTTCCGATGATTGGGTTTTTTCTGCCGAAGTTACCACCAATCGTTATGACTGGCTTTCAATTGTAGGAATTGCTCAAGAAGTTTCTGCTGTATTAGGAAAAAAAATAAATCTAGATTATCCTAAAATAAAAACTACTCCTAAAATAACGAAAAGAAAGATTTTAATAAGTGACCCAGGTGACTGCCCTTATTATCTGGGTAGGGAAATAAAAAAAATAAAGGTAAAACAATCACCAAATTGGTTGAAGAAACTTCTTATAAATTGCAAACTAGCTTCGGTAAATAATATTGTCGATATTACAAACTATTGTATGCTTAAATGGGGCAATCCTCTCCATGCTTTTGATCTAGATAAAATTGATGGAGATATTTACATAAGGAGGGCAAGAAACAAAGAGGAGTTTGTTGGAATTGACCAAAAGCAACGAACTTTAACTCCAGAAAATTTGGTAATTGCTGATAGCAAAAAGGTTATTGCTTTAGCTGGTATTATGGGAGCAAAAAATACTGAAGTTACAGCCGAGACTAAAAATATATTTTTAGAGGCAGCGAAATTTTCACCGGCCACTATTCGGCGCTCACGAAGAGCGGTTGGCCTTGATACTGAATCTTCTTATCGGTTTGAAAGAAGAGTGTCGGAATCTTTTCTAGAATACGCGTCTGGCGAAGCAACAGATAAAATTTTAAAATCAGCCGAAGCTGAGTTTGGAGGTTATAAAAAAGTTGGAAAAAAAACAGAGAAAAAACCCAAACAAATTACTATAAGATTATCTAAGATGAAAAACTATTTGGGGGCAGATTTTAAGATGCAGGAGGTTAAAAAAATATTAACTTCTCTAAATTTCAAGGTAAAAAAAGATTCTGCTGATAAAATAAAAGTTAAACCACCCTTATCTCGTTTTGATCTAGAAAGGGAAGTTGATGTTTATGAAGAATTTGCCCGAATTTATGGCTATAATAAAATCGAACCCAAAATATTTTTTGCAAGAAAAGCTTTAAAAGAAAACTCTGTTTTAGAAAAAGAAGAAAATAGCTGGAAATTTAAAAATAAAATAAGAGATTTTGTTTCCCTGTCAGGTTTTTCTGAGATAATTACCTATAGTATGGAAAATAAAAAAGAGCTTTCTTTGCTTACAGAAAAAGAAGGCTTGGTTTTAAAAAATCCTCTTCGTAGCCAGGAAAATAGCCTAAGGCCTACTTTAGCTCTGGGGATGGTAAAAAGTATAAAGCATAATTTAAATCGGGGGAAAGAGAATTTAACTTTTTTTGAAATTGCAGACAAATATACAAAAAAGAGTAATAATGAAGTTAACGAAAAGACTTTTTTATCTTTAGGGGTAAGCGGGGATGAGGAAAAATTCTTTTTATTAAAAGGCGCAGTTTTAGAAATTTTGAGTTATTTAAATATAAATGCTGCAGTTGAGGAAACAACCCTAATGAGTTCAAGCAATGCACTAGAAGTGAAAGCTGAAGGTAAACTTATTGGTTTTATGGGGAAGTTGGATAAAAAAATAAAAGAAAAATTAAGCCTAAAAGAAGATTTATTTATATCTGAGCTTGATTTAGATTTGTTGGAAAAGTTCCAACAAGATAAAAAATTTAGGCCTTTTTCTAAATTTCCTGCTGTTTGGCGGGATATAAGTATAGCTATTGATAAAAATATAAAGTTTAAAAAAATTAGAAAAATAATAGAAGAAGGAAATCAATATTTATCTAATTTGGAAATAGTTGATACTTATCAAGGTAAAAATTTACCAAAAGATTATTTTGGTTTTACTTTGCGCTTTTTTTATCAATCTAGAGAAGAAACCTTAAGCTCTGATCAGGTAGATAGCTATCATAATCAAATACGAGAAAAGCTTCATAATAAAGAAGGTATTATTTTAAGGTAGTGTTCTTTTTTAGATACATGTTAGCTAAATTTTAAAACCAAAATGGCGTCATTCTGAGGGAGCGTTAGCGACCGAAGAATCTCAATGAAACTTAGGCTTTTGCTGTAAACAAGAAATAACAAAAGTCTTAGTTGAATTGATCCTGAACAAAGTGAAGGATCTAAAGCCGTTGCGGAGATCCTTCGCCCGCCTGCGGCGAGCTCAGGATGACAAAAGGAACCGAGCTCAGGATGACGCTTGATGTTTTAAGAAATTAAATATCGGAAAAAGATGACACTAAAACAGGTGTGCACTTTTAATTATTAAATGATATTTTTTAGATGCCTTGAAACTGAAAAGAGAGAGTGTTATAATTGTTGCGTGCCCTGCCTGTTTCGCTTGGGGTATTAG
>JAWOBO010000045.1:0-4898 GCA_046484225.1 Candidatus Omnitrophota bacterium
AACTCAAAAGCAATTGCTCCCAGGCGCACTACAATAAACGAAATAATAATGGTTACCAAAAAAAGAAAAACATTCATTAGGCCTCCTTATTTTTTTTGGATACTTGATTTTTCTTTGACCTCAAATTGAGAATCTTCAAGACGAATTACCGGCAAACGCATTCCTGCTTGCTTAAATTTCTTTATTAATCCCTCTCTAATTTGACAACGTAGCTGCCAGGTACTAGACGAATCAGGGCCTTCCCCTAAAACACGAACTACCATAGTTTTTTCGGTAAAATCAATAACCTGAGCTTCCGCAAGTTTTTTTTCAGTTGAATACGGACTTTGATTTATTATCTCTTTTGCCCATTTTTTAATTTGTTCTAAGTCAGCAGTATAATCAAGATAAAGCGTCACTATTCCCAACAAAGTAGGATCTTTAATTGTCCAATTTTGGATAACTCTATTCGCAATAATACTATTCGGAGCAACTATTCTTCTATTGTCCCAGGTACGAATTATGGTATGCATTAAAGATATTTCTTCCACAAAACCCCAATCATTTTCAAAAATTACGGCATCATTTAACCTAACCGGTTGTGCAAATGAAATAGAAATTCCCGCAATAAGATTGGAAAGAGTACTTTGAGCCGCCACTCCAATCACAACCCCAATAACTCCAGCTGAAGCAAGTAGACCGGTGCCGATATCACGTACAGCTTCAAATTGAAGCAAAATAAAAACTAAACCTAAAAAATAAATAGCAAAATTTGCAATCCGGTGGATAATTATTATTTTAGTTTCGGCTGAGGAAACTGCAGCAGGAGTCTTTTTTCTTATTTTTTTAATCACCTTTTTTTGAAATCTAGAAAAAATAGAATTAAAAATTTTAATTAATGCTAAAACAACTACAACCACAGCCAGAATTGTTAGAATTTTATACACAATTTGTGGGTCAACCGAAAAGGGAAGTTTATTTAAAAAATCTCTCATTATTCAGCCTCCTATCAAATTAAAGCCCTAAATTTCATTTTCTATAATTTCTAATGTCATTGCGCGTCTTTGACAACCGTCAATTTTAGCACTCTTTTTTGTCAAAGGCGAAGCAATCTTTACTATATTTATTAGAGATTGCGTCGTCACTCACTTTGTTCGTTCCTCGCAATGACAGGTAAAACTTACCTTTTAGAGTTGCCACGCTTATAACTATAATCTTCTTGCACTTTGTAAATCATTAAAATTAATGTTATCTTTTAGTTAGAATGAGCTGGGATAGCCGTGAGCGAAGAAAATTTGTTCGAGTCAGTTTACCTTTGCAGATATCTCTTTCTAACCAATCTTATGCCATCTCAACAAAAACTGAAAATATAAGCGCAGGTGGCATCCGTTTGATTTTAAAGAAAAAACTTGAAAACGGTTTAATTGTAAATCTTAAAATCCGCAACATTAAAAAAGAACCTATTAATTGCCAAGGTAGAATACTCTGGGTTTTTAGCCGAATGAATAGTTCTCAAGAAAACAAGATCTTGTATGACACTGGTATCGAATTTTATAAGATAAAAAAAGACCAAGTTAAATTAATTAAAAAATTTACTCAATCTCTTCAAACTCTGCATCTATAACATTTCTTTTCTTTGAATAATTGTCTTTATTTAAACCATTATTCTTGTCCCGATTATTAGCATTTTTTCTTAGAAAAAAATACCTTAATAAAAAAGCAACCAGTTTAAAACCCATAATAAACAAAAAATAAAAAAATAATATCTTGAAAAAAATACGGACAAATCCCATTAGTTCCTAAAATCCTTATAGATATTTCCAAAATTTATGCCAGAGACATTTTTTGATTGATAACGCTTAAAGATTTCTTGCTTTGCCTTTTCTAGGTCCCGATTAGAAACCCCATTTTGTAGTGATAAATAGACTTCAATAAAAGCAGCTAATTCATCGTTAGCTTTAACCAACTTTCCGTCTCTAACTATATCTCCTTGCTCTGTTTTTAACTGAGAAAACTCTTCTTCTGTATATGTTTTTATTTGACGATGCCAGCTTGAAGGTAAAATTTTGTAAATCCTCCTTTCCATCTCCTCTTTTTCGTAATCTTTAATAATATCCCCGATGCCTTCCACGGAACGTTTTACCGGATTAATCACATCTCGTGTTAAAACTTCCGGTAAGTCATGAAAGAGGCCGGTAAGATAATTATTAATTAATCTTTCTTTTTTGAATTTTTTACCCAGAGAAAACAAATAACTGAGCATTGCTACAATTAACATATGGCCCAATACTGAAGTTTTCGGAACTCTGTGAATATGACTCCAGCGAATCTGAAAACGTAACTGTCCACAAATATGAATAAAATCAATTAAATTCTGTGATTTAAGCAACTCTTGCATGCTAACTAAATCATGGTATTTTTCTTCTTTTTTCTTAATATCTTCTTCAATTTCATTAATTAAATGGCCTTGAGGATTGGCTCTTTTAATAATTTCAAACTCCCATTTCGTAGCATAAAAATGAGCGGCACTAATAATTCTTCTATTTACATTTCTTTCTTTGCTAAAAAGATAAGTTTTAAAACGCAAAGAAAAATCTTTACCAGTTGTTGAAATCACCGGTTTAAGACGGTCATAAGCCCATTGGTTAAGACGAACATATTTTTGCCGATTCTCTTTAATCCTATGAAAAAGCGGGGGTTTGAGATCTGTTAATTCTGTCCTTTGCAAATATTCAAAAATACCAGCTTCAATAATTTCGGTCCAATCAATATCTCTATTGCCTTTGTCTTCTTCAATCTTAGCCAGCACATAAGCAATAAGCATCTTATGAGCTTGCTTATCAAGTTCACTCAATTCAACCGGCCGAATTTGATCATTCCAGCGTCGCATGCTTGCAGCTTCATAGAGCTTTAGAATAAACTTCTTGCTTATCATAGTTTCATTTTATAGTTTAGTTTATAAATTTGCAAGCGTTGTTGCCAATCCCTCTAAAATAAAATACCCGGAGCATAACTCCGGGTATTTTATTTTAAACCAAAATTAAGTTTTTGATTTAATTTCATTGATAGCATTTTTTATCCCTTCGGATATTCCTTCTAGTTTAACTTTTGTTTGCTGCCAATTTTCTTGACTTTGTTGACGAAGCTCAGCAAGCTTTTCTTTTCCTTGGTCGATTTTGCCTTGCAACTCTTGAATGCTTTTGTCTGCGTTAGCTTTTGCTTCTTCTCCTAACCCCGCTGTTTTTCCTTTTAATTCCGTAAGTTTAGCAGACCACTCTTTGAGCTTAGCTTCAGTCTTTTCTTGATAAGCTTTTTTTAAATCTTGATCCATAATTCACCTCCTTTTTTTGTTAATTGTGAGTGGTTAATTAGTTAATTACTATTTTTAACCCCCCGATAAATTATCTAAAGTCATCTTCTCTGCGCCTCTTGAAAACATTTCTTTTTTTATCTGTTCAGATTTTTCTGGGTCTATACCTCTTATAGCATCAACTAAAAGCTGAACCTTAAAGCCTCTTTTTAAAGCTTCTAGCACAGTGTGGTTAACACAAAATTCAGTGGCCAAACCGCCAATATAAAGTTTTTCGACATTTTGTTTCTCCAGTAAATCCTGAAATTTTTCCTCTTTCTGATTTTTCCCTTCAAAAGCGGAATAACCTTCAGACTCCGGGTCTATCCCGGCCGATAAAACTACTGCTGATTCAGGCAAATTTAACTCCGGATGAAACTCTGCTCCTTTTGTATTTTGGATACAATGTTTAGGCCATCTACCCCCAAACTCTTTAAAGTGTTTTGTCTTTTCCGGATGCCAATCACGAGAAGCAAAAATAGGTAGGTTTTTTGCTTTAAAAATATCAATATATCTATTTAGAATATCAACCACCTTATCTCCTTCAGGAACCGGCAACTTTCCTCCCGAACAAAAATCGTTTTGTAAATCAACTATCAATAATGCTTTATTCATTATTCCTCCTCATTGAAAATGAAATTATTCAGCGAATACCTCTATTTTCAATGACACTAAGCCGAATTACTCGCCGAAGTGTCTTACACTTTAGCCTCCATCGATGACTTCTTCAATTTTTGCAATTAGATTATACTTATTAAAATCTTTTATTATATATTTGTTTATTCCAAATTCTTTCATTCGATCGTGGTAATTATCCTCGAGGTAAAAACCGGTCATAGCAAGAATTGGAATTTTTGAAAATCTTTCCTGTTTTCTAATCTCTGAAGCTAAGCGAAAACCACTTTCCCCTTGCAGCTTTAAATCTAAAATTATAAGATCAGGCATAATGTCTTTTAAATCTTTGATTAAAGTTTGACTGGTGGCATATTCTTCTACCTGATAATTGCTCTGGCGCAACAGTTGACAAAATTCATCTAAGAATTCTTTATCATCATCAACTACAACTATTCTTTTCTTGCTCATATTTTTTATTTTTTTAAGCTATTTGCTATCTTTCTGTATTTTCCAACTCCCATATCCAGCACCGCTTCTGAATCAGTACTGATAATTTTATTATTTGTCAGCTAGATAGCGAGCAGCTTTAAGCAAAGCAATACAACCTTGCCCGGCTGCAAACACCCCTTCCAGATCTATCTTTTTCACCCCCGTCTTTTTTATATTTAAAACCAGATATCCCCGCTCCTGCCATTGCTACTTCTTGCATCTTTCCTCCCGATAAAGTTTTAATTTTCTTTGGTAACTGCTTTGACTCTTTCTATAAGATCTTCCGGGGCAAAAGGTTTAAGCAAATATGCATTTGCACCATATATTTGAGATATTCTTTTGCATTTTTGCTGATCATAAAAGCCGGTGATCAAGATAACCTTCATCCCATTAATCATATTTTTGCTCTTTAGCCTGTCTAGCATTTGAATCCCATTTATTTTTGGCATTCTAATATCTAAAAGCA
>JAWOBO010000052.1:0-9788 GCA_046484225.1 Candidatus Omnitrophota bacterium
AAAAGAATATTTGCGGTAGGAACTACTGCGGTAAGAAGTCTAGAGAGTGCAAGCAATAAAGACCGAAAAATAAAAAAATATTTTGGCCAAACTGATCTTTATATAACGCCGGGTTATAAGTTTAAGATAGTAGATGCTTTAATTACCAATTTTCATACCCCTTTGTCTACAAATTTAGTTTTAGTTTCTTCATTTTCCTCGCCAGAACTAGTAAAAAAAGCTTATAACTATAGTCTAAAAAAGAAATTTCGTTTTTTTAGCTTTGGCGATGCAATGTTGATTCTCTAAAAAACTCCTTTTTTATCAAAATAAGAGTAAAATTTAGCTAGTTGAAAGCAGATAGTTAGTAAAATTTTGGCTATTTTTTACATAACTAATTGATTATAAAAGGTTTGTGCATAAATAAAAAAAAAGCTCATTTCATTGACTCTTGAGGATATTTTTAATATAATAACAGTTTACCAAAAAGAAAAATCAAGGGGGCAGTTATGGCAACTTTATCGGCAAAAAAAAGAACATTTTTGATAGTTGGACATGCCCAATCTGGTAAAACTTCTTTGGCAGAAACTATTCTTCATAAGTCTGGAACAATTAGTGAGTTAGGAAAAGTTGATCAAGGTAATACTGTCAGTGACTACCAAGAAGATGAAAAAAAGCGGAAAAGTTCGATAAATCTTTCTGTTTTATCTGCTGATGCAGGAGATAATAAATTTGAATTTATCGATACCCCCGGCTATACTGATTTTATTGGTGAAGTCGTTGGAGCAGCAAGAGCTGCTGATTTTGCAATTATTGTAGTAGATGCTCAAGAAGGGGTAGGGATTGGAACCGAAAAAGCCTGGCAAATACTACAAAAGGAAAATATCCCCTGTTTATTTTTTATAAACAAGCTAGATAAGGAAAATACAGATTATAATAAGACATTAGAAGATATAAAGAAAAGTCTTACTAAAAAAATTGTTAGCTTAGGAGCTTTAGAAGGTAAAAAGATAGAAAGCGTTTTAGAGAATAAAGATAAATACAGTTCTTTATATAGCGGAATAGTGGATTCAGTTGCTGAAACTGATGATGCCCTGCTTGAAAAATATCTTGAGCAAGGGAGCTTAGAAAAAGAAGAGTTAAACAAAGCTTTAAAAAAAGCAGTCCTAGGTTGTAAGGTTTTTCCAGTTACAGGAGGAATAGCTACAGAAGAGATAGGGGTTAATTTTTTAATAAAGTTGATAACCGAAATTATGCCTGCGGTAGAACAGGCAAAGAGTAGAGTTGCTAAAGGGAGCCAAGACAAAGAAGTTGAGATTAAACCAAGCTCAGAAGAGCCTTTTTCAGCTCAAGTTTTTAAAACAGTAATTGATCCTTTTGTTGGGCAACTATCGATTTTTAGAGTATTCTCGGGAAAATTAGAGGCAAACCAAAGTTTTTATAATGCAAATAAAGAAGCTAAAGAAAAGGGAGGCCAAATCTATCAACTTGAAGGTAAAGAAGAAAAAAGCCTCGATTGTGTTTTACCCGGAGATATCGGTGCCATGGCAAAGTTAAAAGAAACCGAAACCGGTGATACAATTTGTGATCGCTCAAGAGCAATAAAGTTTAAGCCTTTAGAGTTTCCAGAGCCAGCTTATTCTTCCTCGGTTAAGCC
Organism: Candidatus Omnitrophota bacterium; assembly: GCA_046484225.1. GTDB lineage: Bacteria > Omnitrophota > Gorgyraeia > Duberdicusellales > 4484-171 > PXAH01. Next base: position 1,637 of record JAWOBO010000052.1, read on the forward strand.
TAAGACTCGAAAGGATGAAGATAAGATATCAACTGCTTTAGATCGCCTTACTTCAGAAGATCCTACTTGCCGGGTTTCACGAGATGCACAAACTAAAGAGTTGATATTATCCGGGATGGGAGAGCTTCACTTGAAGCTTACGATTGAAAGAATGAAAGAGCATTACGGGGCAGATGTAGATTTAGGTACACCCAAAGTCCCTTATCTTGAAACTATTGCCAAAGAGGCAACAGTTTCTTATCGTTATAAAAAACAGACTGGAGGAAAAGGCCAGTTTGGAGAAGTTTCGATTGCAGTTGAACCATTGGAGAGGGGCAAAAAATTTGAATTTGTAAATAAAATTGTAGGAGGGAAAATCCCTCGCGGTTATATTCCATCAGTTGAGAAAGGAATAAAAAATGCAATGAAGGAAGGTTTTTTGGCCGGATACCCAATAACTGATATTAAAGTGACTCTTTTTGACGGCTCGTATCATCCTGTAGATTCTTCAGATATGGCTTTTCAAATTGCTGGTTCAATGGCTTTAAAAAATGCATTTTCAGAAGGAGGCTCTGTTTTGCTTGAACCAATAATGAGCGCTGAAATTATTGCTCCTGCAGATTTAACTGGCCAGGTTACCGGTGATATAAATAGCAAGCGGGGTAAAGTTATGGGGATGGAACCAAAAGGGAAAAACGAAGTGGTAAAGGCTCAACTTCCTTTAGCTGAAATGTTTAGATATGCATCAGATCTTCGCTCTCTAACCGGCGGGAGAGGTTCTTATTCGATGAGTTTTTCAAACTATGAAGTTGTTCCTAGCCGGGTTGCTCAGGATATTGTGGCAAAAGCAAAACAAGAAAAAGAAGAGGAACACAGTAAAACATAAAAGTTCTCTTTATGAAAATATTTAATTTCGGACTAAATTTAGAATCTAAAAAATACAATTATCAAAATAAAGATTTTAAAAAATTGGTGGATAAGTTTTCGCCGGATAAAAAAAATCCTTACTCAGTTGAGTTTATAGAGACAGATTTAGAAAAATCTGATGCAGTAGTTATTAATAAAACTAAATTACTTGATTTTGTCTTGATTGATCTTGAGAAAATTGAACAACGGCTAAACAGAACTCAAGATCAGAAAGAAAAAGAAATATTAAAACAAGCTCAGGGTTATCTTGAAGCAGAAAAAGTATTATCAAACTGCGATTTAGGAGAAGAAAGTTCAGCTTTTTTGAAAAATCTACAGTTGGTTAGTTTAAAACCAATAGTAGTTAAAGATAGTTTTCAAGGTGAAGATCAGCAAATACAAGGTCTGATCGAAGAGGTGCTAGAGGCTGCTGGGAGAATTTTATTTTTTACTGCATCTGATAAAGAGGTTAAAGCTTGGAATTTAAAACAAGGTAAGACTGTCCTTGAAGCAGCAGGTAGAATACACAGTGATTTAATGCGAGGTTTTATCAGAGCAGAAGTAGTAAATTGTAAAAATTTAGATGATTTTTATAATATGGCCGAAGCTAGAAGTAAGGGGTTAGTACAAACTGTAGGTAAAGATTATGTTGTCCAAGCTGGTGATATAATCTATATAAAATTTAGTGTGTAACTATGATTAAAGTAAGAAGAGCATTAATTAGTGTTTGGGAAAAAAGAGGAATAGCTGATTTTGCGCGTCAACTGCAGAAGTTTAACATAGAAATTGTTTCAACTGGCAAAACAGCTCTTTTGTTGCGCCGTCATAAAATTAAGGTAAAGGAAGTTTCATCGATAACGGCGTTCCCTGAAATTTTGTCGGGAAGGGTAAAAACTCTTCATCCCAAAGTCTTTGGTGGTATATTAGCTAACAAAAAACATCCTTTGCATTTAGAAGAAATTTCAACTTTAGGGATTCAACCGATAGATATGGTTGTTGTAAATCTTTATCCTTTTACTAAAAAGATGAAAGAAAAATTAGCTTGGACTCAAATGCTTGAGTATATAGATATTGGGGGCCCGTCTATGCTGAGGGCGGCGGCTAAAAATTTTAGGAATGTCGCGTCAGTTAGTTCCCCATCTCAATATAAGCTTATTCTCTCAGAGCTAAAGAAGAACCGAGGAGCAATTTCTGAAGAGGCCTTGCAGAAACTAGCAGAATCAGCATTTTATCTGACAAAAGAATATGATAATGCGATTTATAACTATTTTAAGGGTAGAGATACTGTGAGTTGGAATATGGTCGAAAAGGCATCGTTGCGCTACGGAGAAAACCCTCATCAAAAATCTTCTCTTTATAAGAAAATAAGATCGAAGGATTTACAAATAAAACAACACCAAGGTAAAACTTTATCTTACAACAACTATCTAGATATAGATACTGCCATGATGCAGGTAAAAGAGTTTAAGGATCCGGCGGCAACAGTTATAAAACATGTATCTATCTGTGGAACGGCTACAGATAAAAAATTAGTTTCTGCTTATAAAAAAGCTTATAGGACAGATAGATTATCAAGTTTTGGAGGGATAATCGGCTTAAACCGAAAGGTTGATAAAGATACAGCTTCTCAAATTCTAAAAAGTGGATTTAAAGAATGTATTATCGCACCGTCTTATTCTAAAGAATCGTTAAAGATCTTTTCAGTTAAAAAGAATATGAGAGTGTTAGAAACAGATTTTTCTAAAGATTCTGATTACCGTGATATAAAAGGTACTTATTTTGGTTATTTAGTACAAAAAAGAGATAGATTAAGTTTAGATAAAAATAAACTCCAAGTGGTAACAAAAAAGAAGCCGACCAAACGACAACTAGATGATTTATCTTTTGCTTGGAAAGTTGTCAAATATGTAAAATCAAACGCAGTTGTTATTGCAAAAAATAATGCTGTTTTAGGCGTCGGAGGAGGCCAACCTTCTCGGGTTGGAGCGGTAAAAATTGCTCTAGATAAAGCAAAAAAATCAACTAAATTATCGGTTTTAGCTTCAGATGCGTTTTTCCCTCATCCAGATTCTATTAAATTAGCCCACCGACGCGGAGTTAAGGCTATAATCCAACCTGGTGGTTCGATTAAGGATAAAGATGTCATTGAAGCTTGTGACCGTTTCAAAATTGCTATGGTTTTTACTGGAATCCGCCATTTCCGCCATTGAGCCACAGATTAAATATGGCTAAAGGCTATTCGCAAGCAGTTCAGTATCTTAATTCACTTCTCAATTTAGAAAAAAAATCTTTTTACTCTTATAAGGATTCTTTAAAATTAAAAAGAGTTTATCAAGCAGCTGATTACTTAAATGTTGCTTATAAAAACCTGAAAGCTATCCATATCGCCGGAACTAAAGGAAAGGGCTCTACAGCTCATTTTTTGGCATATTGTTTAGCTTCATTAGGGTACAAGGTAGGATTATTTACTTCACCTCATTTTTTTAGTTTTCGGGAAAGAATAAAAACTGTAAATTTTGTAAATAATAAGTTTAAGGAAAAATTAATCTCTGAAAAAGAAATAGTTGAAATCATAAAAGATTTTAAGAGCAAATTAGCAAGTTTTAATAAAGAGAAACCTACTTATTTTGAACTTATTACTCTTATCGGGTTCCAGTATTTTTTAGATAAAGAAATAGATTATGCGATAGTTGAAGTAGGTTTAGGCGGGAGGCTAGATTCAACTAATGTAATTAACCCTTTAGTTTCTGTTATTACCCACATTGGATATGATCACATGCATTTGTTAGGTAATAGTCTAGCAGCAATAGCCGGCGAAAAGGCCGGAATAATTAAAAAGAAAACGCCAGTTATCTCTTCTTTTCAAAAAAAGCCGGCGGCTAAAGCTATTGGCCAAGTAGCTAAAAAGAATAAATCTCCTTTGTTTATTTTAGGAAGGGATTTTAAAACGACAAATATAAAAGTAAAGAAAAACTATACATCTTTTGACTTTGAGTTTGGAAAAAACAAGATAAAAAAACTAAAAATTTGTTCCAAGGGTAGTTATCAAGTAGAAAATGCCGGCTTAGCTTTAGCTTCAATTTTTACTATAAAAAAAGAAAAAATAAAAGTATCTTTATTCAGGCAGGCTTTAAGCCAGTGTTTTTTAGCTGGTAGGTTTGAAACCGTATCTAGGAACCCCTTGGTAGTAGTAGATGTTGCCCATAATAAATCTTCAGCTAAGACGGTTTCTGATAATTTAAAAAAATATTATCCGAAGAAAAAAGTAATTCTAATATTTTCGTGTTCAAGCGATAAAAAACCAAACCAGATGCTTTCTTTTATAGATTATGATAGCCTTATATTGACTCAATTTAACAATCCACGCAGTTTTGGTGTTTTTCAGTTAAAGAAAATATTAAAGAAAAAAGCAATAGTAACAACAAATGTAGCAGATGCTATAGAAAGGGCTAAAAAAATATACAACAAACAATCTCTGATTTTAATTTGCGGATCTTTCTTTTTAGTAGCTGAAGCTAAAAAGATTTTAAACGGGAAAAAAATAAATAAAAATAATTATGTCCGAACTTAATCTAAAAGATTATAAAATATCCGATACTATAACTGCAATAGCAACTTCGCCTTCCAAAGCAGCCTTAGGAGTAATTAAAATATCGGGAAGGAAATCTTTGTCTATACTCGATAAAATATTTACCCCCAAAGTAAAGAAAAATATAAAAAAGGCAAAAACCTTTACGCTTCATTATGGCTGGATTATAAAAAGTCCAAAGTCTCCTCCTACGCCAAGGCTACGGAGGACAAGCAAAGTCCAAAGTCCAAAGTCTGAAGAAATAGTTGATGAGGTTTTGGTGAGTATTATGAGAGCGCCTCATTCTTACACAACCGAAGATGTAGTAGAGATATCTTCTCATGGAGGAGTTTTGGTTTTAAACCAAATAGTTGAACTTATTTTAAAGCAGGGAGCCAGGTTAGCTAAGCCGGGTGAATTTAGTTATCGGGCTCTTATAAATGGTAGGATTGATCTTCTGCAGGCAGAAGCAATTTTAAAGTTGGTTGAAGCAAAAACACCTGAGGCGGTTTCTTTATCGTCAAAACAGCTAAAAGGCGAAAATTCAACTAAACTAGAAAGTTTAAAGAAAGAACTAAAAAGTCTTTTTACCCAAACTGAGAGTGCTATAAATTTTCCTGGGGAGGATATTGAATTTGACAAAACTGACTTAGAAAAAAGATTAGATAAAGCCATGAAAAAAATAGACAGTTTCAAAGAAAGCCAGGGGCCAGCCGAAATGCTTACTCAAGGCCTGCGTTGTGTGATTTGTGGCAGAAGTAATGCAGGCAAGTCTACCCTTTTTAATCGCATTTTACGCCAGGAGAGAGTTATTGTAAGCCAGATTCCTGGAACTACCAGAGATGTAGTTGAGGAAACTATCAATGTAGAAGGAGTTCCGATAAAGATTTATGATACAGCGGGAATTCTAGAGCCTGCTGATTTTATTGCTAAAAAAGCTTTGCAAAAGACAAATCAAGTGTTTGCTGAGGCAGATTTAGCTATTTTGCTTTTTGATGGTTCAAAGAAATTGAATAAAGATGATAAGTTTCTTCTTGATAAAACTAAAAATAAAAATACAATTTTAGTAATTAATAAATCTGATCTTTGTCAGAAATTAAATTTATCTGAAAAGATTAAGAAACAGCATAAAATTATCAAAATGAGTGCGTTAAAAGATGATGATCTAAAAAGATTTGAAAAATTAATATATAAATCTGTTTACACAAAGCCAATAGATAAAAAAGATTTAATATTTTTAAACCAATACCAGAAAAAAGAATTAGATAATTTAGCTAAAAATTTATCTAAAGCAAAAAAATATTTAAAAGAAGGTTACACTCTTGACTTTATAAATTTTTCTTTAAAGGACTGTCTAGATTCTATCGGAAAGATCACCGGAGAAGTTGTTGCCGAAGAAATTTTAGAAAATATATTCAGTAATTTTTGTATTGGAAAATAAATTTTAGATACACACAAATAAAGAAAGATACACACTGATTCTAGTTATCTTAAGTATTTTAAACTAAGGGGGGCTATATGGATAAGAAAAAAATAGAAAAAGGGATAAAACTTGTGATGGAAGCTTTGGGGGCAGATTTAAGGAAAAAAGATCTAGCCTCTACCCCTAAAAGGGTTGCAGAAATGTATGAAGAAATTTTGGCTGGCCAGTTTAAGGATGCAAGTAAAGAGCTAGAAGTTATTTTAGAGCAAACCCACGATGAAATAATTTTGGTAAAAGATATACCAATTTATTCGGTTTGCGAACATCATATTATTCCATTTATTGGGAAAGCTCATGTGGCCTATATTCCCGATAAGAAGATAACCGGCTTAAGTAAAATCGCCCGGGTTGTGGACGTGTTAGCTAAAAAACTGCAGGTTCAAGAAAGACTTACTACTGAAGTTGCCGATATTATTATGAAAAAATTGAAGCCCAAAGGAGTGATGGTGGTTATTGAAGCAGAACATCTTTGCTATGATGAAGAAACAGAGATTCTGACTAATAATGGCTGGAAATTTTTCAAAGATTTAGACAAAAAAGATAAGGTTGGGCAAGTGGAGATGAACACTAGGAAACTTTCTTTTGTTAAACCTATGAAGAGGATTTCTTATAAATATAAAGGCAAGATGGTGGAAATTAAAAATTTATCTACAAATTTGCTTGTTACGCCGGATCACAGAGTTTATTATACTTCTGAATGGAAATTTTATAACAAGAAAGATGCAAATAAATGGGGTATTTCTACGGCAGGAGAGCTGGTAGGTAAGTATATTGTAATTCCAAGGGCATGCGATTGGGATGGAAAGGACTATAAAGAATTAAAAATAGGAAGATATAGATTGGATTTTGAAGACTTTGTTAAATTATTCGGTATTTGGGTTAGCGAAGGGTGTGTTACCACTGCGGGTAGAAGAAAGCTTTTTGTTATTTCACAATCTCCAAAATCAAAACATTTTTTAAGTATTAAAAATCTTTTGGAAAAAATAGGGATTAAATATATAAAATGTAAAAGTGGATTAACAACTCAATTCAGAATCGAAGATAGTAATTTTTATGAATTTTTTAAAAAATTCGGCAAGTCCAAAAATAAGTATATACCAAGAATAATCAAAAATTCTAAGCCGAAATTCTTAAAATTGTTTTTAGAGTGGTATGTAAAAGGTGACGGACATATCAAAAAAAATAAAGCCTTGCATCTTGTGTCAAAATCAGAAAGGTTAATAGATGATTTGCAGGAAATCTGTATAAAATTAGGCATCGGGTGCACAAAGCAAAACAATAAAAGTCATTTTAGGATGGAAACGCACAAAACAAAGAACGGAGAAAATAAGTGGTATTCGCGCCTAAGGCCTTACAATTTTTCTTTAAAAAACCATAAAGGAAAAGTTTATTGCGTTTCTGTCCCTACGGGTTTAATTTTGGTACGAAGAAAGGGCAGGGTTGCAGTATCTGGAAATTGCATGACTATGCGGGGAGCAAAAAAACCTGGCACAAAAACTGTTACTTCAGTAGTTAGGGGAATATTCAGGGAAAATCAAAAAACTCGTCAGGAGGCATTAAGCCTAATTTCTTAAAAAGATTATTTATGCCAGAGATGATTGATTTAGAATTTTATCAAAAAATCCAAAGATCAGCGTTGGTTAAAAGTTTTCGCTTTTATCCAAAAAAATCGATAGATTTTATACCGGGGCAATTTGCAAAGATTTTATTTGATAAAGATAATTTTTCTGATAAAGAGTTTAATAAATATCTTTCTTTTTCTTCTTCGCCGGATAAAAATTATATAGAATTTACTAAAAAATTGAGTCAAAGTAAATTTTCTAAAAAATTAGACAGTTTAAATAAAAAAGATAAGATCTTTATTCAAGCTCCTTTAGGTAATTGTGTATTTAAAGATGAATACGAAAAAATTGCTTTTTTAATTGGCGGTATTGGAATAACTCCAGTTATATCAATTATTGAATATATTGTTGGTAAGAAATTAAATATTGACCTAGTTTTATTTTATTCTAACCGAACTGATCAAGATATTGTTTTTAAACAAGAATTAGATAATTGGCAGAGAAAGAATAAAAATATAAAAATAATTTATACTATAACCGATTCCCAGCCTAAAGATTCAAAGATTAAAAAGGGATATATAGATGAAGAAATGGTATCGGAAACAGTAAGGGATTATAGAGATAGAATATTTTTTATTTATGGGCCGCCGGGAA
>JAWOBO010000021.1:0-4314 GCA_046484225.1 Candidatus Omnitrophota bacterium
TGCAGCTCTTCTTTTGCTTCATCGATACCAGCCACATTACCAAAAGTAACTTTTTTAGCTCTATTTTTATCTAAAATAGCATGTTTGGATTTACCAAAACCCCAAATTTGTGACCCCATCTGATTGCCTTTTTTAGAAAAATACCATAAAAACAAAATAAAAATAAACATCGGCCCAAAAAAATAAAGAAAATTAGTTAAAGCAGTGCTAGCCGGTTCAATCTCAAAATCTTCTACATTTTCTCTGATCAAAGAAACAATTTCTTCATTTTCTTCGGGAATATATACATAGAAATACTTTTGCTCTTTTGGTTGGTTAAACTGGCCTTGGGCAAGATTCTCTTTTAAGGTGATTGTTTTTATCTGGTTAGTCTGAGGATTATTTTTGACTAAAAAGTAAAATTCGGGATATTTTAATTTTTTGGCAAATCCTCCCATGTTAGCACCAAAAAGATTAGCTAACCAGATAACTGCCATGAATACAATGATTACGTATAGAGCCCGGCGGAAAAAATTAGGATTTGGTTGTTTTTTCTTATTTTTGTTTGGTTGCATCGATAGCTATTATACTTAGATTAGTTACAAAATCAAGGACTGAATAGAAACAGTTCTTTTTTCTTTTTTTATCACAATTTTAGGTAAATGTATGCTTGCCTGTTCTTTGCCGTCTAAAACTAATTTTTTCACCTCAATTAAGTGATTTTGATCTATCCGGCGTGTATTTCCCTTAATTTGCTCAATAGCAATTCTTATTACATTATTAAAAATGGACGGATGCAGTTCTTTTAAGCCTTTTAAACTAAGAGATAAGCCTCGGCCTGACCTTTTTTGCCTAAGACGTCTAAATTTAGATTCTGAAAAACTATAAATAAAATCATAATCAAGACCAACATTAACCGCTAGATCAGACAACCTGTCTGTAATAGATTTGTTAATATCCTTAAGTTGCGGTAGTAGTTTGATTCTTATCTTATTTCTTAAAAATTTTACCTCTTGATTGCTTTTATCTAAACAAAAAGAAATATCTTTTTTACCTAACCAATCTAAAATTTGTTTTTTTTCTAAATTAATAAAAGGCCTAACTACTGTCAAGCTTCGAAAATTAGACTTAGGCAAAAAACCTCTCAGGCCCTTTAACCCCGTGCCTCTAATAATTCGCATCAAGACAGTTTCAGCTAAATCATCTTTATGATGAGCTAGGGCAAGTTTTTTTATCTTAATTTGGCGCGAAACTTTTAAAAAGAAATCAAAACGCAGCTTTCGTGCAGTTTGCTCTAACGAATCACCGGAGAAAAAATCGTTTACATTTTTTTTCTCACTAATAAAATCTATCTCTTCATTTTTACATAACTCCTTAATAAAATTTTCTTCCCAGTCACTTTCTTTTCTTAAGCCATGATTAAAATGTGCGCAAACAATTTTAAGATTATAATCTTTTTGCAAGTTTATAAAATTATAAAGCAAAGCTATCGAATCTGGCCCACCCGATACTCCAAGCAAAATTTTATCCTTCTTTTTTAAAAGATTATGCTCTTTTATTGTTTTTAAAAAACCTTCTTCTAATTTTTTTATTGGCATAGCTGCTCCTAAAACTGATTACTTTTTTGAAACAAATCTATTTTCTTTTATATAATAACGCAAGGGTAAATCTTTTGATTGTTTTGCATAATCGATACCTATCCTCTTTGCCTCAACGATATCGAAATTTCTTTTCTTTTTTTGCAAAATGTAATTTTGATCTGAATATATTTTTTTGCCTAAAAACTTTTTATCAACTCCAAATGCCTCTGTCCAGCGGCAAGGACCATTGGTCAAATTTTTTCTATTCTTACCTCTTCTCTTTTCCATCTCTTTTATCCCTTCAACAGGCTCTAAAGCACGAATAAAAACGCCCTGAGGATTGGTTTTAGATGAGGTAACTATATTAAAACACCAGTATAGGCCGTAGATTAAATAAACATAGATTGTGCCGCCTTGTTGATATAAAGCTTCATTGCGGGCAGTTCTCCTGCCAGAGAAACTATGCGATGCATCATCGCCTCTACCGAGATAACTTTCAGTTTCAACAATACGGCCAACTAAAGAATGCTCTTTTTTTCTTAGGACTAAAAAATCGCCGAGGATATTTTTTGCAACGTATTTTGCGCCTTTTAAAAAAAATGCTTTCTTTCTTTTTCCCCTAGTCTGTTTTTTAATTCCGTTCATAATTTCTGGGGCCGAAAATAGCTGTTCCAATTCTTACTATATTTGCGCCCTCCTCAATTGCTATTTTGTATGAAGAACTCATCCCCATCGAAAGATACCGCCAATAACTATCCTGATATTTATTTCGAATTTGATCAAATATTTCTTTTGTCTGCCTAAAGTAAGGCCTTACCTTTTCAGAATCTTGGACGAAAGGCCCCATAGTCATAAGGCCACAAGCCTTAAGATGAGAAAATTGGCTAAGTTCCTTTCTAAAATTAATAACTTCTTCTGGAACTATCCCAAACTTTTGCGGCTCAGAAGCAGAGTTGACCTCGATTAAAACCGGCATAATCTTATTTATTCTTTTGCATTCTTTATCTATAATTTTTGCCAATTTCAGTGAATCAAGCGTTTCAATCATATCAAATATCTTAACCGCCTTGCGTACTTTATTCTTTTGAAGATGGCCGATAAAATGCCATCTAGCCTTCTCACCGAAGATATTATAATTTAACTTAGCTTGTTTAAGATAATTTTCTCCGATAATTTTTGCCCCAGCTTCAACTGTTTGCTTTATCTCTTCTGGAGTTCTATCCTTTACCGCTACCACTAGTTTTACTTGATCCGGCAAAGCTTGTAATATTTTTTTTGTTTTTTCTTTAATCATTGATCAAAAAATGTTTGATATGGTTTTCTATCTTTGCTTTAATTTTTTCTTCTTCGAGAAGCTGAGCCAAATACTTCAACAACTCACTAATATTTATTCCCAGAACACTACTTAAATCCTCAGCTGTAGCCGGCCGCCTTCTTAGGTAGCTAAGAATCTCTTCTTCTTTAACCTTTACCTGTTTTAATTTTTTGCCCGCAGGGAAAGAAGTAACCACCTCAACTTCTTGGCCAATAATCTCGGCTATTTTTTTAAGTTGATTTGAATCAGGGGCAACGACTTCTTCAACTGAAGGCCTGATGGGAAGATTAAGCTGAACTTTATCGGGTTTAATTCTTTTGATAATTTTCCTAAATTTGTAAGCTGACTCTAGGCTATCATTTACTCCTTTAACAAGCATTATCTCTAACCAGATCTCTCCTTTAAACTCTTTTCTTAATTGAGTGCATCCTTTTTTAATTTTATAAAAGTTTATCTTAGGGTGAGGCCGATTAATTTTTTTAAAAATTACAGCCGACGGGGCATCTAAAGAAGGAACAATCAAATCAGCTTCTTTTAATTGGTCTCTTACTTTTTTACGATGCAAGAGAGAGGAATTAGTTATCACCGCTACCGGATATCTATATTTACTGATTTCTTTTACGGTTTTAATTATTTTGCCTAAATCCTTATGCAGGGTTGGCTCCCCTGAGCCTGATAAAGTAATATAATCAATCTTTGGATTTTTAGCTAAGATAGTTTTAAGTTCTTTTTTGAATTCAGCAAAGTTTATATAAAAAACCCTTCTTATCTTTGGCTGGGTAACCACCCCTAATTGGCAGTAAATACAATTAAATGTGCAGGTCTTTTTAGGAGTTAAATCAACCCCTAAAGAAAAACCTAACCTGCGCGAAGGTACTGGCCCGTAAAAATATTCCATAATTACATATCTAGGTTAGACCACCAGCCATCATAAAATTGTTTAAGATGACGGTAGGTAATTTTATCCATATTCATTTTTTTAATATCTTTTTTGTGGAATGAAATTCTGAAACGCTCTATATAGCTCATAATGATATCATAAGCCCAACTTACTTCTTTTAGGCGTTCTTCGCACTCTTGTCTACTCTTTTTGCAACGATCCGGATGAAGTTTTTTGGCTAATCGTTCATAGCTTTTTTTAACTTCACCGATAGTTACTTCTTTATCTAACTCTAAAATCTTTCTGGCTTTATCTACAATTTGAAAACTATCCATCTTAATCACCTGTTCTTATTTAGTTCCTCTAGACGTTTTGAAAATGCCCCGCCGGTATAATAATCTAACATTGCCGTAAGCTCCCTAACTCTTAATTCTTTCTCCAATAGTTCAGATTCCGATGAAGACGACTTCTCTAGCTGCATTATAAAACGCAGGCGCTCAAAGTAAATCCGATTTACCTCTTCTAAGATGTCAATCCGTAACTTTGTATTCAGCCGGCTT
>JAWOBO010000071.1:0-4252 GCA_046484225.1 Candidatus Omnitrophota bacterium
ATTCAAATTTAGGGTAAATAAAATATGATAAAGACTAAATTAGGGGTAAATATTGATCATGTAGCTACGTTGCGCCAGGCTCGTTTTACTACCTATCCGGATCCAGCTACAGCTGCTGTATTAGCTCAGAAATCCGGCTGTGATTCAATAGTTGCTCACCTGCGCAAAGACCAAAGGCATATTCAAAAGGAAGATGTTTTTTTAATTAAGGATCTTATCCGGATTCCTTTTAATCTTGAAATGTCAACGGCAGCAGCTATAGTTTCTATTGCCGAACAGCTAAAGCCTGACCAAGCTACCTTGGTTCCTGAAAACAGAAAAGAGCTAACCACCGAAGGCGGAATAGATTTAATTAAAAACTATAAAAAAGTTGAGAAGGCGATAAATAGATTAATGAAAAAAAAGATTAAAGTAAGCCTATTTATAGATCCGGTAAAAAAACAAATAAAAGCAGCTAAAAATTTGGGGGCTGAAATAATCGAGATTAATACCGGTCAATATTCACAAAAGTTATCAAAGAAAAAACAACAAAAAGAATTAGAAAGGATTCAAAAAGCAGCTTTATTTGCTAAAGAAAAAAGTTTTTTTGTCGCAGCTGGACATGGCCTGGACTATGAAAATATAAAAAAAATAGCAAAGTTGGGTGAAATTCAAGAGTTTAATATTGGCCATTCTATAATTTGTGAGTCTATTTTTCTAGGATTGGCCCCGGCAGTTAAAAAGATGATTTCACTTCTTCGAAGTTAATATTTATAATTCAATTAACAGGTGTTGTTAAAATGGTTTTAGGTATTGGAATAGATATGGTCAAAACTGATAAGATTAAAGATGCTGTTAAAAAATGGGGTAGTGGCTTTATTGAAAGGATATTTAACCCGGAAGAAGTAGAAGGAATTTCTCAGGGTAAAATCTATTTTCAAAGATTAGCAGCTAGATTTGCAGCTAAAGAAGCAGTAATAAAAGCAATTTCAAAAAAAATACCTTTAAGTTTTAGGGATATTATTATATTAAATCGAAATAATGGTGCGCCTTTTTGTAATTTAAAAAAAGATGTAAGCCTTGATGTGATTCTTTCGATAACACATATTGAAGACTATGCAGTCGCTTGTGCAGTTGCTCAAAAGAAAACCTGAGACCCATAAAGGAAGTTATGGGCAAGTAGTTGTGGTCGGAGGTTCTCCAGGCTTAACCGGAGCAGTTTGCCTTTGTGCCCAGGCAGCATTACGAATTGGGGCCGGGTTGGTAAAAGTAGCGGTGCCTCAGAGTTTGCATTCGATATTTGAAATTAAATTAACCGAAGAGATGAGTATCCCTCTTGCGGATAAAAAAGGTTATTTGTCCGTTAAAGCTTTTGAGACAATAGAAAAAAACTTAGATAAAGTTAGTGTTTTGGTTTTAGGGCCAGGAGCAGGCCTAAATCCTGCTACCCAAAAATTGATTCTAAAAATAATAAAAAAAGTAAATAAACCTTTGGTAATAGATGCTGACGGGCTCAATAGTCTTTCTTTAAATTTAAAATCATTAGATAAAAAAAATAATCAGAATCTTGTGTTGACTCCTCATTTAGGAGAGTTTTCTCGATTAACAAAGAAAGAAGTTAGCCAAATTAAAGAAAAGAGAAAAGAACTTGCGAAAAACTTTGCTCTTAGATATAATCTTAACCTTGCGCTGAAAGGACATAGAACTATAGTGACTGATGGTAAGATGTTTTTTGAAAATAATAGTGGCAATCCAGCTATGGCTACTGCAGGAACAGGTGATATATTGAGCGGAATGATAGCAGGATTGATAGCTCAAGGTATTGATACTTATGAGGCTACAAAATTAGGGGTATATATTCATGGTTTGGCTGGAGATTTAGCCGCCCAAGAAAAAACTCAGAGCTGTGTGATAGCTTCTGATTTAATTGATTATTTACCAAAAGCGATTAAGAAATTGCCGGCGTAGCTCAATCTGGCAGAGCACCTCACTTGTAATGAGGATGTTGGAGGTTCGATTCCTCTCGCCGGCTCCATTATGGCTAAGGGCTTATTTCTGGGCAGGTTCCCGAGTCTGGTTAAAGGGGACAGACTGTAAATCTGTTGCGCTTGCGCTTCGGAGGTTCGAATCCTCCCCTGCCCATGCGGGCGTAGTTCAATGGCAGAACACTGGCCTTCCAAGCCAGATATGGCGGTTCGACTCCGCTCGCCCGCTTATTTTTTGGTGAGTGGTAATTAATGAAAGAAAAAATATCTATAATTGGTGCTGGCAGCTGGGGGACAACTTTAGCAGTTTATTTATCTCAGAAAGGTGTTGAAGTAAAACTTCACAGTGTGTTTAAACAGCACAACCTTCAAATGAAAGAGGAAAGGGAAAACAAAGCTTTCCTAAAGAACGTAAAATTTCCTTCCCGTTTATCTATAGAACCTTCCTTAGAAAAAGCATTAAATGAAAATATAATTTTAATCGCCATTCCAGTTAAATTTATAAGAAAAGTTTTAAAAAAGATTTTTACCTATCAAAAAGATTTTCAAGATAAGATTTTAGTAAGTGTAAGTAAAGGTATTGAAGTACAATCATTAAAAAGAGTTTCCGAGATTATAAAAGAAGAGCTAAAAACAGATAATATTGCAGTTCTTTCTGGACCGACTATTGCAAAAGAAGTAGCAAAAGGTATACCTACTGCCGCAGTTATGGCTTTTGGCCAGGAATCAACCGGATTAAGGCTGCAAAAGTTATTTAATAGTCAAACTTTTAGAGTTTATTTTCATAGTGATATCACAGGTGTTGAGTTAGGTGGATCATTAAAAAATGTTATTGCATTAGCTTGTGGCATATCTGATGGTTTAGGCTTTGGTACAAATACTAAAGCTGCCTTGGTTACGAGGGGTTTAGTTGAAATTATGCGTATTGGCAAGGAGTTAGGGGCTCAGCCTAAAACATTTTGGGGTATTAGTGGTTTGGGAGATTTAATGACTACTTGCTTTTCCCCTCATTCACGGAATAGAACGGTTGGTGAACTTATAGGAAAGGGTAGTAAGCTTAAAAATATTATCGAAAATATGAATATGGTTGCCGAAGGGGTTGAAACTGTAAAGTCCGCATATAAAATAAGCAAAAAATTCCAGATAGATATGCCGATTACCGAGCAAGTATATGCTGTATTGTATAAAAATAAATCGGCCTATCGGGCGGTTACTGATTTGATGAGTCGTTTGCCAAAAAAAGAAAAAATAAACTAGTTTAGGGGTAAGTAAATGAAATCAAAAAAACAAATAATAACGATTATAACAATTATTGTTTTATTAGGAATAGGGTTATATAGTGTTAATAAAAGTTCAAAAATAGAAGTTTTAGGAACAAGAGTTGGCATGGTTGTAGGGTATCGAGGCGATATTCCCAAAATTGAAGAAACAAAAACAATAACTTTAGACGAAGGTGTTAAGTTTGGTTGGATTATTGTAACCGAAGATATAGATCGAGATTTGCGCTGGCGGGAAGTTCTTATTTTTCCCGAGAAACCTAAGAATTTAGCTGTTACCGAGGAAACCAAAATAAGCAGCGATGGAAGAAAAGCAATCACCAAAAGATCTTCTAATTTAAAAGAGGGAATTATCTATAATACCTGGGGCCTGGAGAAGGGAGATCCTTTAGGTAGATATAAAATAAAAATCTATACTCAACAAGGCCTAATTAAAGAATTTTCTTTCAAAGTAAAATAGAAATTTCCACCTCGGAGGGAAGATTGTAATTATAAGTGTGACAACCCTAAAAAGTAAGTTTTTACCTGTCATTGCGAGGAGCGTAAGCGACGAAGCAATCTTTAACAGGTATAATAGAGATTGCTTCGGCTTCGCCTCGCAATGACGTTGGAATATGGAAGTGCAAGAGAAATAGTTTTAGCTTTTAGATAATTGTTTTATCTTGCTAGCTTTTGGTAAGCGTGATAAAATTCTCGGGAGGTGGCGCAGTTTGGCTTAGCGCACTTGCATGGGGTGCAAGGGGTCGTGGGTTCGAATCCCACTCTCCCGATTTGCTTCGCTCGACACAAGGGAAAAGGCAAGTGGGGCTACGCAGGAATGAAAAGGAGGAAACATGAAAGAATATAATGGTCCAGAAAGAAGAAAGCATCCGCGCCTAAATGCTAACTTTGTTGTAAGTTATCGAATTATAGAACCCCCTTCTGATTTTGATCTTAGTCAGACTAAAGATGTCAGCCAAGGAGGGTTATTTTTAACTACCAACAGAAGCTTTGATAAAGGGACACTTCTAG
>JAWOBO010000073.1:0-6886 GCA_046484225.1 Candidatus Omnitrophota bacterium
AGCTCATGCACTCCGAGCGCTTCGGGGGCCTGGTCACCTACGACTACCTGGCCTACTTCACCTTCTTTTTGCATTTTAGTAAGGTCACGTCCAAAAGAATCCAAGGCAGGTGTTTTTGAAGAACTTTTCTTTGTACGCATCTGAGCCGAAGTTGAAGACCCCCCTAAGAGAGCAGAAATTTCATTTCTTGCTTTTTTAATATCTACACCTAAAGAAAAAAGGACTTGAGAAGCAATTCCTTCTTCTTCTCTAAGCAAACCTAGTAAAATATGCTCCGTGCCAATATAGTTATGGCCAAGACTACGCGCCTCTTCGGTAGCAAGTTCTAGAGCCTTCTTCGCCCTAGGAGTAAAAGGAATATCTCCTAAGACTGAAGCTGCCGCTCCTGGTGACATTAATTTTTCTATTTCAGCCCGCAACCTCCCTAAATCCATACCAATATTTTGTAAAACAGCACAAGCAACACCTTCGCCCTCACGAATTAGCCCTAAAAGTATATGCTCTGTGCCAATATAATCATGATTAAATCTTCTTGATTCTTCTTTAGCTAAAACCAGTACTTTTCTGGCTCGTTCAGTAAATCGATTAAACATACAATAATCCTCCTTTAATAAAACTTAATTATGTCAAAAATTTTTAATAGTATCCTCAAATTCTCTATCCTAAGCCCGGCTCCTTTTGTCATCCTGAGCCCGAAGGGCGAAGGATCTCCGCAGCGGTTTGAGATTCTTCGCCGTCTCTACCGCCTTTGCTCACGAGACTCCTCAGAATGACGCCCGAGGTTTTGGCGCTCCCTGCACAGTTTCATTTCATTTTTCATCCCTTTACTCATAAAACTTTTGACCATACCTAAAACTTATATTTCTACACTTCTTCTGTCGCCAAAACCATACTACATACTATATACGATACTTCACTCCATTTTTTTTAGTTAATTTTTGAAATTCACCCATTATCTTCTTAGTAATTTTTCCTGGCTTTCCATCTCCAATTTTTCTCCCGTCAACTTTAACTACAGGCACAATTTCTGCAGCGGTCCCAGTCAAAAACGACTCATCGCTAATGTAAAATTCATGCCGAGTTAAAACATGCTCATGAGTGGGAATCTTTAGCTTTTTAGAAATATCTAAAACAGTATCTCTAGTTATCCCGCGTAATGTCCCCATGCATTGAGGCGGGGTAAAAAGCTCCCCTTTTTTGACTACAAATATATTTTCACCTGTACATTCAGCAACATAACCCAAATGATCCAGCATTAATCCTTCCTGGTGCCCTGAATTAATTGCTTCAATTTTACCTAAAACATTGTTTAGATAGTTTAAAGATTTTATTTGCGGATTCACCGCCTCGCATAAATTTCTTACTGTAGGAACAGTTATTATCTTCATCCCTTCTTTGTAAAGCTTGTTAGGAAAAAGCGATATCTTATCTGCGATAATGACTAAAGTATGGTTCCCTTCGCATTTTCTTGGATCAAGCCCCAAATCACCTTCTCCTCTTGATAAAATAACTCTAATATAGGCATCTTTTAACTTATTTGCCTTAACTGTTCTTAATATAGCCTTTTTCATCTGATCTTTAGTTAAAGGAATATCAATCATTATCGAATGAGCCGACTCATAAAGGCGATCTATATGTTCCCTTAATTTAAAAACTAATTTATTATAAGACCGTATTCCTTCAAAAACACCGTCGCCATAAAGATAACCATGATCAAATACCGAAACTTTCGCTTTAGATTTATCAACTAACTTCCCGTTAATATATACTTGCATTTTATCCCCCTTTTATACATAAATGATAAATAACAATTTATAATTTAAGGCTTGGGTTATCAATAACTATTTCATTATTTATCAATTATCAGTTATAAATTATTGCTTTCTTAATCTTCCTGTTTCAATAAAAATAATTTTTCTAGCGATTTCTGCCAATTTAATATTATGAGTTACCAAAATTATTGTTGTCTTATCTTCTTTATTTATCTTCTCTAGCAATGACTTTATTTTTTCCTGAGATTCCTGGTCTAGATTGCCTGTTGGCTCATCGCACAAAACAATAGAAGGCTTATTTATCAAAGCTCTAGCAATAGCGACTTTTTGCTTTTGCCCTCCACTTAATTGAGAAGGATAAAAATTACTCCTTTCTGCTAACTCAAAGTATTCTAACAATTGTTGAGCTTTTTGAAAAGCATATTTTCTTTTCATTCTAAAAGCTGCTAAAGCTATATTTTCCAAAACATTCAGCTCTTCAATCAAATAATAAAATTGAAAAACAAACCCTACACTTTTATTCCGCCAATTAGCTAACTTACTTTCTTTCTGTCTATAGATATTTTTATCCTGGTACAGGACCTCTCCTTTATCCGGGGCTAAAACCCCTCCTAAACTATGTAAAAGAGTCGATTTACCAGCCCCCGACGGGCCAACAATCGATAAAAAATCCCCTTTTTCTACTTTAAAATTTATATCTTCAATCGCTCTGACTTGATGATGGTAGTTTTTATAAAGTTTAGTTAAATTATTTACTGTTATTAAATTACTCATAACGTAACGCCTCGGTTGGGCAAAGACGGCAAGCCCTTAGTGCAGGCCAAATGCTTGATAAAAAAGAGATAAATACTGCCACCAAACCAATAATAACTACTTCAACTAAATCTACAGTTACCGGTAAATATTCAGTAAAAAATACTTCTTGGGGTAACTTTATTACCGGATATTTCTCTAAAATATGACAAACCCCCAACCCCAATCCTACTCCTGCTGAGGCACCAATTATTCCTAAGATTAAACCTTGTAAAGTAAATACAGATAATATCTGCCGGCTAGTAAAACCAATTGATTTTAAAATGCCTATATCCTTGGTTTTTTCAACCACTTTTACAGTTAAGGTAGCAAAGATATTAAAAGAAGCAATTATAATAATCAAAGTTAAAATTATAAATAAAGCTATTTTTTCTAATCTAAGAGTAGCAAACAACTCTTGGTTTGTACTGGTCCAGGTCGAAACTGTTATCTGAGAATTATTTTCTGATATTTCTTTAGCCAACTTATCAGCACCAAAAGGCTTTGTTATCCGCAATCCTAAAAAAAGATGATAGTTAGAGGAAAGGCTTTTTACTTTTTCTAGGTCAGCAATTAAATAGTAGTTATCAATATCATACAATCCAGTTTCAAAATAACCTCTAATTTTTTCTTTTTCTAAAGAAAGTTTTTTCTTCAAAGGATAAAATTCAATTGAATCATCTAGGTAAAATCTTCGCTGCAACCCCCTTCCGATAAAAAAACCTGAATCTCTAAACTCTTGTTTTATATATTTTGAAAAAAAATGTTCTTGAGAAAGCTTATCTAGCTCAAAACCTCTTACTACCAAAGGAACAATCGTATCATCAACTTTAGCAAAAACTTGAGTTCTTGCCGACAAAGAAGCTTCTTTAACCTCTTCTTTTTCCTCTATCTCTTTTTGTAAATCAAAAAGTTTCTCTTTATCCGCTGAATCCAGGACAATATGATACTTAAACTTCATTATTCTCTGAATTAATGAACCATCTATGCCATTTACGATCGAAACAGCTACAATTACTGTGGCTACACCCAAAACAACTCCGGCAACCGACATTATCCCGATAAAAGATAGATGACGAGCTTGGCCCCGAAAAAGGTAACGAAAGGCAAGAAAAATTTCTGTTAGCATTTTTTTTCTTCTTCTTGGTCTTTTGATTTTAAAAGAGGAAATAGGATTACATCCCGAATAGAAGGTTGATTGAGAAGAATCATTACCAGCCTGTCGATTCCAATACCTAAACCAGTTGCTGGCGGCATTCCGTATTCAAGGCTTTTTATAAAATCTTGGTCTAACTTTCCGGTTGAATCCTTATCTTCCTGTTGTTGAATAAATCGTCTCTTTTGCTCAACCGGATCATTTAACTCTGAATAAGCATTAGCAACCTCAATACCGCCAATAAATAGCTCAAACCTCTCAACCAAATTTGGATTGTCTTTTCTTTGCTTTGCCAGCGGTGAGGTCCAAGTAAAAAAGTCAGTAATAAAAGCTGGTTTATTTTCTGGATAGTTTCTCTCGATTAGTTCTTCACATAATTTAAGTATTTGAGTTCGGGACAATCCCTCTTTTAACTTTATTTTTTTACTAATTTTTTTAATAACTTCTTCTTTATTATCTTCTGGCTCAATTCCAAACTCTTTTTTAAAAAGGCCGGCCAACGAAATCCTCTGCCAAGGGGCCGTAAAATCTATTTTTTTACCTTGATATTCAAAAACCAGGCCACCGCAAAACTTCTCGGCTAACTTTATAAATAAATCTTCACAAGCTTTCATCATAAACTGATAATCAAAATAGGCAGCATAAGCCTCTAGCATAGTAAATTCGGGATTATGCCGTCTTGACAACCCCTCATTCCTAAAACTTCTGTTTATCTCAAAAACTTTATCAAACCCTCCTACCAAAAGTCTTTTTAGGTACAATTCGGGCGCAATTCTCAGATATACTTTATTGGCTGTGGCATTGTGAAAAGTTTCAAAAGGAGACCCAGCTGCACCACCGGGTATGTGATGAAGCATCGGAGTTTCTACCTCTATAAACGAAAGGTCTTTGAAAAAATTCCTGATCAAAGAAACTATCTCTGTCCTTTTGGTAAAAACATCACGAGCCTCATCGTTTGAAATCAAATCAAGATAGCGTTGCCGGTATCTTATTTCAACGTCTTTTAGGCCATGCCACTTTTCAGGCAAAGAACGATGAGCTTTTGCTAACAACTTAATCTTATCAGCTATAATAGTAATCTCTTTTGTCCGAGTCGTAAAAAGTTTGCCTTCTACGCCAATAATATCGCCTATATCTAAACTTTTAAACAGATCAAATTCTTCACCGAGATTGTTTAAACGGGCATAGATTTGAATCTTTCCGCTAAAATCAGCCAGATGGGCAAAACCAGACTTACCATGTTCTCTTTTTGAAACTACCCTTCCTGCTAAAGAAACCTTTTTTTCTTCCTCATATTGATTAACTATCTCTTTGATAGCCAAAGGCTTAGGAAATCTTGTTTCGCAAAAAGGATTTCCGAACTTTTCTTTATTTTTGTTAAACTCTTCTTTTTCCATGACTTGCTGATTATATAAAATATATAACTACCTGTCAACAGCAACCGAACCTCACAAACCTTGCTTGCACACCGAATCTCAAAAAGGGGACGTTTCCCTCGTTTATAAAGCCTTAATTATAAATAACTTATGACTTAAGCTTTTCCGCTTTTATTTTTCCCTCCGGTTGAATCACTATCTTAATATTTTTTAAAAATAAACTATTGTTTTTATACTCAAATTTACTGCTTAATTTTTTTATGTTAAGATCTACAATTTTATCTGTTTTATTTTCTATTGCGACCGAACCTGACAACGTTGCATCTTTTAATTTAACTTTCCCCTTAATAGTTAAAGATCTTAAATCAATAGTTGAAGCATGTCCAAAAGCTTTAATGCAATTTTCTAAATCCTGATAAAAAGGATCCAGTTCAAAGTTAGGAAAATTGCCCGGCTTTAAATTTTCTAATTTAAAATTTTGGGTATCAAGCTTAAAATGGTCAGAATAAGCATAAAACCAAAAATCCCAAGCGTATTTAATTGGAGTAAAAAACTTTGTCCGATTTTGTTTATCTACATTTATTATGACTAAAAAATCATCAATATTATGTTTTTTGACTAATTCAGCTATTTTTTTGTCTTTGCTTGTCTTAATGAAACCAACTAAATTTAGAAGGGTGGAGGCTAAAGCCCCTTCTAGCTGAATATAAACTTTATTATCTTGAACCTTTTCATTTTTAATTAAATCTGGACTAATAATTTTAGAAAATTCCTTTAGGCCAACCAGGTCATGCAAATCTTTTAGAAAAGGCGAAAGCACCGAATAATTTATCAAGGCAATATTAGTATTAAAATATTGCCTATCTATTTTTCCGTACTTAGATTCATCAACTCTTTTTATTCCAATTTTTTTAAACAACTCTTGTTGGCCTGAATTCTTAGCTTGAACTAATTCTAAAATTTGAGGCCTTTTCCCGTCTTTATTTAATTCTAAACCAATTTGGCCTCCTTTTTGGTCAATTGGAGTTTTAGTCGAAGCAATCATAACTATTGGAATTTTATTTTTTACCATAAAACCAATAATCTTTTGATCCGGAAAATTATTAGGGCCATCTCCATTATAAATTACTCTAATCAAACTTTTAGCAGAAGATTTTTTAGCTCCTACAGCTTCACCTAACACCATAAAACCTAGCTGGCCGTGGCCTCCGGGAGCAACTCTTTCTAAGGTTAACTGATTAGTTTTTTTATCTATTGTAGGTAGAGAAGTTTGGACAATCATCTCCTCTGATAGTTGTATTTCTTTCTTCTTTGAAATTAATTGCCGGTAAGTTAACTTCTTTTTTTGGCTAGTTTTACCAACTCTATCCCAAATATATACAGTTTTATCCAAAAAATCATTAGTTGAATCAATAGTTGCTTCATTAACTAACTCCTGGACTATAATTTTATTATAAAAAGAAGCAGCTTGAAGAGCATGTAGGTATTTAATCTCTGTAACATTTATTTTTTCCTTGCGACCGGAAACTTCGAAATCAAAATAAAGATCTTCTCCTTTAGCCCCCAAGCGAGGTTTTCCTGACCTTTTTAATTCCTTCCAGATTCTGGTTAAATATTTAAGTCTAGACAAAGATGAACCTAACCCAGCATCCATAGGATTACAAACTAGAGTAACCTTACTAGCAAACTTGTCTAAACTAAAATCTTTTTTTATTTGAGAATAGCTGATTACTTTAAGATCTTTGTCTAACTCTTTTTTATTAAGAAAAGCAGAAGGAATAAAATTTTTG
>JAWOBO010000015.1:0-12245 GCA_046484225.1 Candidatus Omnitrophota bacterium
TTAAAAAAACCCCTTTGGGAAAAGCTACCCAAATCGCAATTGACAGAGCAGTAGACTACATTGCCGGCGAACTTTCGGATATTTCTTGGAAAGGCAAGGTGGTAACGGTAAAAAATGAAAAAGTTTATATTAATTCCGGGTCCAATGCAGGGTTAAATTCAGGTATGACTTTTTCTGTCTGGCGAAAGGGAGAAAATCTGACTGATCCTGAAACCGGAATTCAACTAGGGGCCGAAAAAGAAAAGATAGCCGATATTCAGGTAACCGAAGTTCACCCTAAATATTCAAAAGCAAAAGTAGTGGCAGGAGATGTGTCTGCGATTGAGAGGTCGGATTTAGTACTAAACTAAGTCACCAGTTACCAAGTTACCATGTCACCAGTAATATACTGGAAACTGGTGACTTGGGAACCGGTAACATTTAAATAGGAGGAAAAAATGAGATTCTTGATTATTTTGTTGGTAAGTTTTTTTGTCTTTGCAGGTTGTGCGAAGGTTAAGGAAGGAGCTAAAAAAACAGGAGAACCTGTAGGAGAAGCTACAGATACTATGGGTGGTGTATCAGAGGGGGGAGTTGAAGGCTATTCAGATACCGGCCAAGAACAACCTAACCCTTACGACAGATAACCAAAGTGTGCACACCGGGTGTGCACAGTGCACAGAGGTATAAAATGTTTAAAAAGATTATTAATTTTTGTTTCAATCGCCCCAAAACAGTCATATTTTTACTTGTTTTAGCGATTGTTATAGCTGCTTTACAATTTCCTCAGATAAAGGTAGATACCGATCCGGAAAATATGCTACCTGCCTCAGAGCATGTCCGGATTTTTGATAAACAAGTAAAAAAAGAATTTGGCTTATATGATTTTATTGTTTTGGGGGTGGTTAACAAAGACAATCGGGAAGGCGTTTTTTCTGTACCTACTTTAAATAATATTTACCAGATAACTGAAAAGATTGAAAAGATTGACGGGGTAATAAGCAGGGAAATCATTGCTCCTTCTACAAAAGATAACATTCGCCAAGGCCAGGTAGGAGAAGTTATTTTCCAATGGTTGATGAAGGAGCCGATTGAAACTAAGGACCAGGCTTTATTTATCAGAGATGAGGCTCTAGACAACCCTCTTTATCGCGACACTATGGTTTCAGCTGATGGCAAGGCTATAGCTATTTATATTCCAATTGAGAAAAAAAATCTTAGTTATGAAATTTCTGAAAAAATCAAAAAAATTATAGAAAAAACAGACGGAAAAGAAAACTACTATATAACAGGCCTCCCGGTTGCAGAAGATACTTTTGGTGTTCAGATGTTTAGGCAGATGGGGATGTCTGCTCCTTTAGCCGGTTTGATAATATTTCTGCTGATGTTATTTTTCTTTAAAAATATTCGCCTTATTATCTCACCGATGATTTTGGCTATAGCTACTGTAATAATAGCTATGGGATTGTTGATTGGTTTTGGTTTTTCTGTTCATATCATGAGTTCGATGATTCCGATTTTTTTGATTCCGATAGCTGTTTTGGATTCAATTCATATCTTAAGTGAATTTTTTGATAAATATAGGGTAATTGGGGAGAAAAAAGAAACTATTTTTGCAGTTATTGACGAGTTGTTTACACCGATGTTATTTACTTCATTAACTTCTGCAGTAGGTTTCTTTTCTTTATCTTTTTCACCGATTCCACCAGTTCAAATTTTTGGTATATTTGTAGCAATTGGTATTTTAGTTGCCTGGTTTTTAACTCTTGTCTTTATTCCTGCTTATATTTCGCTAATGAGTAGTAAGTCTTTAGAGAATCTAAAAAATGTGCCAAAAGAAGATGTTTATCATCATGGATTAATTGATACAACTTTGACAAACATTAGAAAATTCTCGATTAATAAAGCTAAATATATAGTTGCGGTAAGTATTTTAATTATATTTATTTCAATTTACGGGATAAGTAAAATTGAGGTAAACGATAACCCTACAAAGTGGTTTGAAAAAAATCACCCGATCAGAGTGGCAGATAGAGTTTTGAATAATCATTTTGGCGGGACCTATACTGCTTATCTTGTTTTAGAAAATAAATCGCAAAAATCAGAGTTATTTAAAAATCCGGAGATGCTGAGGTATCTGGAAAATTTACAAGATTATTTAGTTAAAGAAACATCGGTAGGCAAATCTACATCTTTAACTGATATAGTAAAAAAAGTGTATTATGAATTGATGGGAGACAAATCTTATAATAAAATTCCTGATAGCCGTCAGGCTGTAACTCAAACTTTATTTTCTTTTCAGAATTCTCATAAACCAGATGATCTTTGGCATTTTACGACACCTGATTATTCCAAGGTAAATCTATGGCTGCAATTAAAGAGCGGCGATAATAAAAATATGGAGGAAGTGGTAAAGGCAACAGATGAATATTTCAAAAAACATAAGCCGCCTTTTAAAATAAGTTATGATTGGGCCGGCCTTACTTATATAAATTTAGTTTGGCAAAATAAAATGGTTGTAGGAATGTTGAAGAATTTTTTAGCTAGTTTTATTATTGTTTTTTTTATGATGACCTTTCTTTTTCGTTCACCCCTGAGAGGTTTAATCTCGATGGTGCCTTTAACTATAACTATTTTGTTTATTTATAGTTTATTAGGTTTTATTGGGAAAAGGTATGATATGCCGGTGGCAGTGCTTTCAGCTTTAACCTTAGGGTTGTCCATTGATTTTGCAATTCATTTTATTCAACGATCCCGAGAGATATATGAAAAGCAAGGTAGCTGGCCAAAAACTGCGTTGAAGTTATTTGCCGGACCTTCGCGGGCTATAGCCAGAAACGCTTTAGTAATCGCGATTGGTTTTTTACCTTTACTTTTTGCGCCGTTAGTTCCTTATAAAACAGTAGGATTTTTCATGTTTTGTATTATGCTTGTATCTAGTATCGCAACCTTAATAATCCTTCCGGCGATAATAACTTTGGCGCCGAAGGTTGTATTTGAAGAAGAAAGATTAAAAATAATTTGTGTATGCAAGTATTGTATTATAATTGCAGTTGTCGTCTCTGGGGCTTTAATTTATGTATTAGGTGGTTATAATTTAGCTAATTGGGGACCGACTGCATTTATAGCTATTGGAGTGATTGCTATTTCAGCTGGTTTATGCTCTAAACTATCTAAACATAAAATTTGTATTAAAAATGAAAAGGAGGCCTAATATGAAAAAAATCATAACTTTGATTTTAACAATTAATTTTATTGGTATAAATTTATTAGCTTACTCACAAGATGTAGAGGAAATTGTAAGAAAAGCTTACAATGTTGCCTACTATCAAGGTGAAGATGGAAAATCAGAAGTTACAATGACTATTAGCGATAGCCAGGACAGAACTAGAAACAGAGTATTTACGATTTTAAGATTTGATATCGAAGACGGCGGCCAACAAAAGTATTATGTCTATTTTCGCGAACCAGCTGATGTAAGAGATATGGTTTATATGGTTTGGAAGCATCCTGGCAAAGATGATGACCGTTGGCTGTATTTACCGGCTTTAGATTTAGTGCGCAGAATTGCAGCTTCTGATAAAAGATCAAGTTTTGTCGGTTCTGATTTTCTTTATGAGGATATATCCGGCAGAGCTCTTTCCTTGGATAATCATGAATTAATATCCGAAGATAAAAAACAATATGTAGTTCGCAATACCCCCAAAGATTCAAATTTAGTTGAATTTTCTTATTATGATATCTATATCAATAAAGATAATTTTGTACCGATTAAGGCCGAATATTATAACAAAGAAAAAGAACTTTTACGAAAAATAGAAGTACAAGAAGTAAAGGAAATTGATGGTTTTACTACGATAGTAAGGCAGAAAGCTTCGAATTTAGAATCCGGCTCTGAAACGATAGTTGAATTTAATAAGGTAGAATATGATCTGGGATTGAGCAAAGACATATTTACCGAAAGATACCTAAGACGTCCCCCGAGAAGATGGATAAGATAAAGAAAGCATTTTTTTTATTACTTTTTCTAATTTTTTTGAATAATTTTGCCTACCCTGCTTTTCAATTAGGAAAAAATGGCCCTCGGATTGGAGGGTTTTTTGAAGCTGCTTTTGGTTATAAGTTTGGCCAGGATCAAACTAAAAGAGATGATTTTAATTTAGCGGAACAACGCCTTCAGTTAGAAACTGCTATTTATCCGAACCAGCCGCAATTTTTATATGATTGGCGGGCTGCAATTAATTTTCGGGGTGATTTTATAGTTGATGAATATTTTGGCGGAAAAACAGATTTTGAACTAAGGCAGCTAAACTTAGTTGCAACTCCTTTTCAGGATATAGATATTAAACTAGGACGGCAGGTTTTAACCTGGGGTACGGGAGATTTAGTTTTTTTAAATGACCTTTTTCCTAAAGATTATATATCTTTTTATATTGGCAGAGATGTAGAATACCTAAAGAGGCCTTCTGATGCAGTAAAAATATCATATTATCAGGATTTATTTAACCTTGATTTTGTGATAATTCCTGATTTTGAACCAAATAAACTACCTACAGGTGACAGGCTTTCTTTTTTTGATTCGTTGGAAGGAGGGATTGCTGGCGTAAATTCAGATCGATTCTTGAAAGAGCCAGCCAATCAACCGAAAAATTCAGAATTTGCTTTAAGACTTTATCGAAATATTGATAGCTACGAGGTTGCTTTATATGGATTTAGAGGTTTCTATAAATCACCGAGAGGATTTCTTGATGAAGCAGCGCATAAACTTTTTTATCCTCGTCTTGATGCTTATGGAGCAAGCATTAGGGGGCCAGCTGCAGGCGGAATAGCGAATTTTGAGTTTGCTTATTATAATTCCCGTCAAGATTCTAATGGGGATAACCGGTTGATTGAAAATTCAACTACAAAATATTTAATTGGATACAAAAAAGATTTAGGTAGTGATTTGACTTTGGGCGGGCAATATTTATTTAAACAAATCCTCAATTATGATAATTACAAACGCGCTCTACGGCCCGATGATTTTCGTGGGGATAAAAATCATCATCTTTTAACTTTTCGTATTACTAAGTTATTTAAAAATCAAACAGTTAAAGTAAATTTATTCACTTTTTATTCACCTTCGGATCAAGATTTTTATCTAAGGCCAAGTTTGGCTTATGATCTTACTGATTCTTTTAAATTAACATTTGGGGCAAATCTTATTTGGGGAAGAGATGATCATACAGAATTTGGACAATTTGAGCATAATAAGAATCTATATTTGAGAGCTAGGTATAGTTTTTAACTAGTATTGAGTATTGTGTATCGAGTATCGTGTAATAAATTTGAACTCAATACTCGATACTCATGACCCGATACTAATTAAGGGGGGTAGCAATGAAGAAAATGTATATGGAGAAATGGATTAGAATAATTGCCGGAAGTATTGTTTGAAACAAAGTTATTAAATTAATCTTGTTCTTATGCTTTATTTTGTTAAAATCCTTAATAAGGCTTAGATATCTATGAAAAAAATTCCCCAGAAAGTAATTCAACTATTAAAAGAAAGAGGCTATGTTATTGTGTCTACCTTGGATAGTGCTGGCAGCATTCATTGTTCTGCCAAAGGGGTGATTGAAGTAAAAAAGAAAGGGGAAGTATACTTAATAGATCTTTACAAGCAAATCACTTATAATAATTTAAAAAGAAATCCTACAATTAGTATCACTGCAATCGATGAAGATCAGTTTATTGGATTTACCTTAAAGGGAAAAGCAAATATTGTAAAAAGGGATAAAATAAAGAATGAATCAATAAGGCAATGGGAAAAAAAGATAGTGGAAAGAATATCAAAACGAGTTATTAAAAACGTTAAAAAAGATAAAGGTTCAACTAAACATCCTGAATCTAGGTTTCCCCAACCTGAATATTTAATTGAAATGCAAGTAGAACAAATTATCGATTTGACCCCCACCCACCTTAAAGGGTCAGTTTTAGATTGATGGAATATAACATTCTAATTATTATTATATTATTAGGCCTTTCTGCTTTTTTCTCTGCCTCAGAAACCGCAATTTTTTCTTTAAGTAAGTTAACTTTAAGAAATTTAAAGCAAAGATATAAGCGAGCCCAGACTATAAAAAAAATGCTTCAAAAGCCGACCCGGCTGCTTTCAGCCATTGTCTTTGGCAACCTTCTATTTAACATTGGAATATCATCTTTATCTACTGCAATTTTTGTAAAAATTTATGGCCCTAAAGGTTTAATATTTGCAATTATATTTAGTGGTGTAATTATACTTTTTTTCGGTGAAATTTTTCCCAAAATATTTGCAATCTATGCGGCCAAAGAATTTTCTCTATTAGCTTCTTCGGTATTAAATATATTTTCCAAAATATTTTTTCCTTTAATAGTTACCATTGAAAAGGTGGTAAACTATTTTTCTAACCTTTTAATAAAAATCCCCAAAAAAGATAATGCTGGCGGGCAGGAGTTTAAGACTGCTCTTTTGTTAAGTAAAAAAGGCGGCCATATATCTCAACAAGAAGAAGAGATGATTTCCTATGTATTAGAGTTTAAAGAAACCAGTGCCGGAGAAATTTTAACTGCTCGAGTTGATACAGAAGGTATAGAGATAAAATCTTCTCAGGAAGAAGTTTTGTCATTACTACGAAGATTTAAACATTCTAAACTACCGGTATATGAAGAATCTTTAGATAATGTTAAAGGCATAATTTATGCCAAAGATATATTTCTTAATTCAGATAAAGATTGGCGTATTTTTTTAAAAAAACCAATCTTTATTCCTGAGAGCAAAAAAATTGATGATATATTAAAGTTATTTTTGAAAGAAAAAACCAACATCGCTATTGTACTTGATGAATATGGCGGAACCGAAGGAATAATTACTTTAGAAGATGTAGTTGAGGAGATATTTGGAGAAATTTATGATGAGTTTGAAACTACCCAGGAGCCGGTAACAAAGGTTAGTGAAAATAGTTGGCGTATCTATGGCAAGACTCCTATAAAAACGGTTAATATTGAATTAGGCCTAGATATCTCGGAAGAAGAAGACACCATTGCTGGATTTTTATTATCAAAAGCTGAAAGAATTCCTAAAACAGGAGAAAAATTTAGGTTTACTATTTCTAAAAGTTCTACCGGGCGGAAAAAAAGAGTTGAATTTGAAGTTGAAAGAGCGACAGTAAGACGAATTGTAAGTGTAATTATAACGGTGCTGGATGCGAGATGAGCTGTTAGGTTACCAGTTACCAAGTTCCCAAGTCACCAGTAGTATTTACTGGAAACTGGTGATCTTAGAAGCTGGAAACTTTCAAGTAAGCAATGAACGATAGAAAATGATTTATTTATATTTATTAGGTTGTATCTTATTTTTTATTTTATCTGGATTTTTTTCTGCCTCAGAGATTGGCTTTATTTCTTCAAGCCGGATTAGCCTACAACATAAAAAAGAAAGAAGTCAAAAAGGAGCATCCCGAGCCTATAGCTACTTGCTTCAACCAGATAAACTATTAACTACTATTCTTATTGGTGTTAATTTATCAAATGTTTTAAGTGCAAGCCTTCTTACCTTTATATTAATAAGTTTAGATGTGCAAAAAAGTAATCTTTGGACAACTTTTCTTTTTACTCCACTTGTTGTGGTTTTCGCTGATCTTGTGCCTAAAAATGTGGGAAGAATTTATAGGGAAGATTTTAGCTGTAAGACGGTAGATTTAATAAGATTTTTCGAAATTTTGTTTTATCCTTTAGTAAAATTAACTATAGGTATTAATTTTTTATTTAAAAAAGTTTTTCTAAAGGGTAGAAAGGAAGGTTCTTTTTTTGTGACTAAAGAAGAGATAAGACTTTTAGCCGAACAAATTCAAAAAGAAGGCCAGATTGATTTTGGAGAAAGAAA
This sequence comes from Candidatus Omnitrophota bacterium, assembly GCA_046484225.1. Taxonomy (GTDB): domain Bacteria; phylum Omnitrophota; class Gorgyraeia; order Duberdicusellales; family 4484-171; genus PXAH01. The sequence goes on from JAWOBO010000015.1 coordinate 7,883, forward strand.
AGCCATTGAGGAAGTTTTTGAGTTTAGAGAAAACAAGCTAAAAGATTTTTGCCTACCGCGGAGAAAAATAGTTGGTTTTGATTATACTGATTCAAACAGAAAATTGTTAGAAAAAATTAAAAAATACAAATTTGACCGCTACCCTGTATATCAAAATAGAAAAATAATCGGTTACTTAAATGCTTATGATCTATTTTACAATCCCGATCAAAACTGGCGGGAGCTAGTTCGGCCGATTACAAAGATGGGGGTTAGCCAACGCCTTTATCAAGCATTTTCAATCTTACAAAAGAAAAAAGAAAATATTGCTTTGGTTTTAAAAGGAAATAAAATTTACGGAATGATTACTCTCGATGATTTAACTCGCGAGATAGTTACCTCAATTATTAAAATTTAAAAAAAATCACACCGCGTAGGTGTGATAAAGGGTTAAGTTGAGATGGTTTGTTTGAGTTCTTGGGCTGATAGGCATTGGATACCTAGTTTTTGGGCCCATTTTATTAGGCCTTGGTCGGATGTGGCCAGATAGGCTTTTAATTCTTTTGCCAGCAAAATTAAATCGAAATCTTCTTTACTATCTAAAATTCCTTCCCGGAGCGCAATGCGATATTCTTGCCGGGCAGATTGAATAAGTTCTTGAGCAGTTTCGCGACTGTCTTCTTTTTTAAGGGCTCGCCGGGTATACTTTTCGGTGATTCTTAAGCCTTTGTTGATGCGAGAACGGGTTTCATCAATAAATTCATAAAAAAGAAGAGCTGGAATTGAATCTTGGTATGAGGCCGGAGCCTTTTTTTTAATTAATATATCTTTATTAGCAGGTAGTTCTTTAGTAAAATTTATTAATTCTTGGTAGACCGAGGGAGGAATATAACAGCTAAGATTGCTTTTAGTTTCGATAATTTCGATAAACTTTTTTAATGCTCCTCTAGGGCTTTTACCAAAAAACTTTCTCGAATCAGGATTAACGAAGATACTTGTATCTAGCACGATTTTTATATTTTGTTTGTACATGGTAATTATTGTAAGAGATAGAGATAAAAATACAACTTATTTTTTTTAGGTTTTATAAACGTTAGAAAGGAGTTTTTTATTGACTTTTTAGTTTTTACAAGGTAAACTATAAGAAAGTTTTAGTAAAAAAGGAGGCAGTATGGGTAAGTATAAATTGGTCATTGTAATTGTAGTTTTATTTTTGTTTGTAGGCTGTGACAATATCATGCCAATTGGTTCCAACCAAGAAAAAGAATCTAAATCAGAAACAACTCCTACAGTCAAAGGCCCTCTTTTGGCTAAAGTTAACGGTTGGGCGATGGGCCTAGATGATTTTGAGCGGCGCTTGGATGATTTAAAAGCCATGGTTCCTGAGGAACAAAGAGGCGAAGATTTAAGTGAAGAAGATAAAAAAAATATCCTTCAGGAGTTAGTTAATCTTCAAATTTTATCTAAAGTGGCTAAAGAAAAAGGAATGGATAAAGATGAAGACGTAGAAGAGGCTGTAGATAATTTCAAAAACTCATTATTGGTGCAAAAATTACGCGAAAAGATCACCAAAGATGTGGTAGTTACAGATGCTGAAATAGAAAATTTTTATGATACTAATAAACGTGCTTTTCAGAGCCCGGAAGAAAGAAAGGTAAAAGAGATTGTAGTCAGATCTGAATCTCAAGCTAGAGACATTTCAATAAAACTGCTGCAGGGCGAAAGTTTCTCTGGGTTAGCCAGAGATGAATCTATTGTTGAATCAGCCAGTGAAGGCGGCGATATTGGCTATATTACTCCTGATCCGGAAGAGAGGTTTCAAAAGTTCTGGGAAGTAGCTTTTACAACCGATGAAGGTGAAGTTTCCAGTTATTTTAAAGGCCCTAAAGGCTATTATATAGTAAAAGTGGATGATGTTCGCGGTGGAGAGGCACAGCCGTTAAATGAAGTAAGAGACCAAGTCAGCCAATACCTAAAATCTCAAAAGGTGCAAGGAAAAATAGAAGATTTGATTTATGAGGCTAAAGAAAGATTAAAGGTTACTGTTAACGACTACTTGATAGAATAATGGATAAGAAGAAACTAATAAATTTAGGAATAGGAGTTGTTTTAGCATTAATTGCTATTTTTATCATTAATGCTCGTCTGCAGGAGAGAGAAGAGATGATTCAACGCCTTGTCCAAGAAGGTAATGTCGCCCAGGTATTGGTAGCTTCCAGGGATATCCAAAAGGGTGAAACTATTAAGGAAAATATGTTAGGGTTTGTAAAGGTTCGTTCAGAAAAAGTTAAATCTAACGCTCTTCAGTCTCCTGAATCTGCGCTTGGCAAGGTTGCCAAGGTCGATATATTAAAAAAACAAGAAATATTATCGAATATGGTTAAGTTGCCGGAAGGGTCCCGAAGTTTATCTGAAAAAACTCCTCCGGGTAAAAAAGCCTATACTATATCAATAGATAAAATTTCTGCTGTAGGCGGAAATATTAGAGCCGGTGATAGAGTTGATGTTATAGGAATAATGCAGCTGCCTCAAACTCAAGGCCAAACTGTGATGACTCTTTTTGAAGGAGCAAAAGTATTACAGGCCGGCGGCGGAGGAAGGGATTTAGAAAGTATAACCTTGGCATTGAGTTCAGAAGAAATTAGAGTTCTTACGTTTTCTCTTCAAAATGGAAAAGTAAAGTTGGTTTTGCGCTCTCCCAGGGATGAAGCAGAGGGAGGAGCTTTTCAACCCTTTACTTATCAAACATTTATGCAAAAGATTTATAATGCAATGGGTGTTCAGCCTCAGGAAGGGCCTGTTCAGCAGGAAGAGCCAGATGTTGAAATTTATCGAGGCGGGAGTTCAGGAGAGTAATGAAACTATTAAGATTATCTTTAATTTTAGTTTTAATATCTGCATTTAGCCTAACTACTTTTTCCTCATTTGTTTTTAGCCAAGATGACTATTATCAGGCTTTAATGTTTGATGAAGATGCCGGGAGAGGGGTCGATATTGTAGTCGGAGATATCCAGGTTATTGAAGTAGGAGATATCCAAAGAGTATCAATTCGGGATCCTAATATTGCTGATATCCAAAAGGCAGAAGATGGAAAGGTTATAGTTTCTGCAAAATCTCAAGGCGAGACTCTTCTTACTGTTTGGACCGAAACCGCTAAAAAAGAGTTTAGAATTAATGTAATATCAGAAGATCTGCCGGCTTTAAAGAAAAAATTAGAAGAAATCATCCACAGTAAGCTAGGGATAACAGATGTAGTTTTAAACGAAAATAAATCAACCGGTAAAATCATGCTTTTAGGCACTGTTGTTCAGTCTGAACGTGACAAAATAGAACAATCCATAGCTCCTTTCGCCGATAAAGTCGAAAATTTACTAATTACTAAAAGAGAACAAGAGATGGTTGAGATTGATGTCCAAATTTTAGAACTTAATAAAGATGATACTAAAAATTTAGGGGTTGATTGGATGGATAGTGTCTCTCTTAGCGAATCTGCACCTGCGGCCTCAAAAAGCTGGAAGTCGTTATGGCAAACAGGGACCTGGTCAAGAGGCAATTTAAGCGCTACGCTTCATATGTTGATAAAAGAAGATAAGGGAAGAATTTTGTCACGGCCTAAACTTCTTTGTTTAAATGGGGAGGAAGCTGAACTTCTAGTTGGAGGTGAACTTCCAGTTTTAACTGAGGCGACAACAGGAGGTACAGGAAGCAGTGCAACTAGTTCTGCCTCCATCGAATATAAAGAATATGGGATAAAGCTTTTAATCAAACCTTTTATCCTGGAAGGGCAGGTTTATTTATCTCTTACAGCTGAAGTAAGTAATTGGACTCTTGATACAACTTTAGGGGGAGCAATGAGTGTCCAGGGAACCACTACACCTGCCTTTACCATAAGAAAAGCTCAAACTGTGGTTAATGTAGAGTCTGGAGATACTGTATTTTTGGGAGGTTTGATTGATAATGAAGATTCAGATATTGCAAATAAGGTGCCTGGCCTTTCAAGGATACCCATTTTAGGGGCTCTTTTTAGGTCAAAAGAGTTTCAAAGCGATAAAACAGAACTGTTTATAACGTTGACTCCTAAAATTATCAATTTAAAGAAAAAGAAGAAATCTTTAACTCGGGATGATAAGAAAAAAGATGAGCCTAAAGTCAATACCTTTTATCAAAAAGATAAAATTCCTTCTAATTTGCAAAATTATGCGTTAGAGGTTCAAAAAATGATTTCAGAAAATATTTCATATCCGCCTGAATTAGCTGGAACCGGTTGGAAAGGCAGGGTGGTTTTATATTTGGAAGTTAACAAACAGGGAGAAGTTAAGGATGTAAGAGTAAAAAAGTCATCCGGATATGAAATATTCGACCAAGATGCAAAAGATATGGCAAA
>JAWOBO010000019.1:0-3512 GCA_046484225.1 Candidatus Omnitrophota bacterium
GTAATCTAAAAGAGCACCACCTGAAGCAGTAATGTAAATTTTATCTATATCTTTACTGTCTGGCTTAATCAAATTAAGTAGTTGAAATATTGCATTTATTTCACTATCTACAGGAATAATTTCTGTTTTATATTTTTCTGCTTTAGAAAAAATAAATTTAGCTGCCGTAACTACTGTTTCTTTATTGGCTAAAGCAATTCTTTTGGCATAAGCAATATTAATAATCAGCGGCTTAAGGCAATTAATTCTTGAAATTGCCATAATTGAAACATCTGAACTTAAGCGCGCAAACTCTTCTAGCCCAGCTTGACCGGTTAACAGCTTAAACTCTTTCCCGTTTGGTAGTTTCTGAGAAGCTTCTTTATCTTTTAAGCAAACATATTTTGGCCTAAATTTTTTAATTTGCTTAGTTAATTCTTTTGTGTTGCTATTGCTGCAAATACCTATTACTTCAAATTTATCTTTATTTTTTTCTATGACTTCTAAGCTATTTCTACCAACTGAACCGGTAGAGCCAAAAACTAATACTTTCTTTTTTTTACCCATAAATATATTTTTTAGTATTGTTAGATGGCAGATTAGAGATTACAGCTAAGCAGATATTTATCTACCATCTGCTATCTCCCATCTATTTCACTTAACGCATCATTGTAATATAGACATAAAAAGTAGGAGCCGTAAAAATTAAACTATCAATAACATCCAAAACTCCTCCCATGGTTAAAAACATTTTTCCTGAATCCTTAACCTGGCAATCCCTTTTGATTAAAGATTCGAAAAGATCCCCTAGTTGAGAAACAATAGCTAAAATTATAATTAAAAAAAACTTTTCCCAAAAACTGATGCTTTCAATAAATAACGAATAAACTAAACCAACCCCTAAGCTTGTAAAAAATCCACCAGCGGTTCCTTCAAGAGTTTTTTTGGGGCTTATCTTTTTTATCAAAGAAGTTTTGCCAAAACTTTTCCCTAAAAAGTAAGCTCCAATATCTGATGATTTAGTAACTAAAACTAAAAAACCTAAAAGCAGCGCCCCCTCGGGCAACTGGCGTATTCTAATTACAAAACTAAAACACCAAGAAATATATAAAACACCAAAAATCGTAGCTGAGATCGAAAGTATCGGTTGATGAGCTCTTTTTTTAGTCAATTCCAGAAGAAACAATAAAAATAAGCCAACAACCACAAAAAGAAACTGCCAACCTTCTTTTATTGAAAAACCAAAATAAATAGTAATCGGAATTAAAAGGCCTATGGCAAGCCCAACCGGTTTAAACATCCCTACCTTTTTCTTTTCAACCATATAAAAGAACTCATAGAGTGCAATGAATATAAAAAGAGTTACAAAGATACCACAAAGTGGATAAGAAATAATTCCTATAATTGCCACAACGGCTAAAACAACAGAAAATACTAATCTTTTAACTATTGATTTGTCCAAACTTCCTTACCCTCCCCGAATATTCTTCGATAAGATTATCAACCCATTCTTGGCTAAAATCCGGCCATAATACTTTAGGAAAATAAAACTCAGTATAAACAGCTTGCCAAACAAGAAAGTTACTAATTCGTTTTTCTCCGGCAGTTCTTACTAAAATATCCGGATCATCAAACTCTGACAAAGAAAGATAATTGCTAAACTTTTTTTCGTCTATTTCTTCTGCTTTTATAGAATTATCATTAATTGCTTGGACAATTTTTTTGGCCGCATTCACTATATCCCAACGGCCTCCATAATCTAAAGCGATATTTAGAAAAAAACTACTATTATCAAAAGTATTCTTTTCAACTTCGTTAATTTTATCAAGGATTTTTTTATCAAACCTATCTCTCCGGCCAATTATCTTAAGCTTTACGTCTTCTTTAATTAGCTCTTGCTTGTAATTGGTCAAAAAATCTCTCAAATAACGAAATAAATAATTTATTTCGGATTTTGGCCTATTCCAATTTTCTGTAGAAAAAGCAAAAAGAGTTAAAACTTTTATTCCTCTTTTTTTTGCGTATTTAACTATTTCTTTTACTCTTTGAGAACCTTGCTTGTGGCCTTTTGTCCTAGGAAGCCCTTTTTCTTTGGCCCACCGGCCATTACCATCCATTATAATTGCAACATGATAAGGAATCATTAAATCCATCTAACCACCCATATAATATTTAAGGGGGCGTGTGCCCCCTTTTTTTATAAAGCAAAGTTATAAACCCTAAAAAAGCTACTGCTCTTTAGAGTTTTCTTCTTTTTCTTTTTCTTTCTCTTCCTCTTTTTCTTTTTCTTTTTCTTTCTTCTCTTCCTTTTCTTCTAGAGTTTCAACTTTTGACTCAAGCTGTTTAATATCTGAGAGAAGTTGATCGTTTTTTTCTTTTAGGTCATCTACGGTCTCGCTCAATGAAATATTTTGTGCGTTTAACTGCTTGGACTTTTTTTGAAGATCTTCTTTCTCCTCTTTTAAATCCTCTATAGTTTTTTCTAAACTTATATTTCTTGCACTTTCTTGTTTATATTCTTTAGATAAATCATTGACCTTAACCAAAAGAGAAACTCCCCCTATAACTAACACCACAACAAGCCCAACTAATAGGCTTATTATCCAAACATTATTTTTCATTTCAGTTCCTCCTCTGAATAAGTCTCCTCAACCTCTTCTTGGTCTATTTTAGTGATGGCTTTAGGCAAAACTACTATTTCTACTCTCCGGTTTAGTTGGCGCCCCTTTTCTGTATCATTTGACGCAACCGGTTTGTAAGGACCGTATCCTCTTGCCGAAAGTCTTTTTGGGCTAACACCCTCACTTTCTAAATAATACAAAACGCTTAATGCACGTTGAGCTGAAAGTTCCCAATTTGAATCCCAATTCGAATGCTTAATGGGAACGTTATCAGTGTGGCCCTCTACACCGATTTCATTATCAGGAACCTCTTCTTTTAAAATTCTAGCTACTTTCTCTAACATTTCTTTACTATCTTTCTTTATTTTTGCCTTCCCCGAATTAAAAAGAACTTCCGCAACAAAAGTAATGACTAATCCTTTTTCTGCCATCTCCAAACGAACATCTTGATCCTCCAACTCTGTCGCTAGGCGCCTTTCTAAAACTTCTCTTGCATGCTTTAGGCTTTCTAACTCTTCTTTTAAAGTTTCAATTTTTTCAATATCGGAGCGCCGTCCTTTTTGAAAAACGACTGCGCAGCCATTTAAAATAAAAACAGATATAACCAATATTAAAAATATTTTATTTTTCATATTTCCTCCCATTGAAAATACAATTATTTAGCGAATACCTTTATTTTCAATGGCACTGAGCCGAATTCTTCGGCGAAGTGCCTTATATTCAATATAATTGTTTAAAGCTTCTCCTTAAAATTTTACAAATTTACTCTCTATCTTCAATAAACCTTTGAATAAAATCTTCAAAAAAGCCTTAAAAATTAAGCAATTTCAGATTATCATAAACCAAACTTTTAGTCAAGAGATTTGATTTTATTAAAACAGAAAAAGGGAGAGTAAACACCCTCCCTTTTTT
>JAWOBO010000072.1:0-11215 GCA_046484225.1 Candidatus Omnitrophota bacterium
TCTAATCTAAAAACTGGCCCATCCTGGCATACTTTTTTATAGCCAGCTTTAGTAGAGATAACACAAGCACAACAAACACCGAGGCCACAACCCATAAATTGTTCAAAGGAAAGTTGAGTGTTTATACCTTTACGATCTTTTACAATCTTATTTATTTGACAAAACATACCTTTGGGCCCGCAAGCGTAAATATTAGTATTGAGTCGTGAGTATTGAGTATTGAGTATTTCTTTTAATAAGTCAGTGACAAAGCCTTTATGCCCCCTTGAACCATCTTCGGTACCAATTTTTACCTGAAACCCCAATTTTTTAAATTCTTCCTCACACACTATTTCCTGCTTATTTTTAGCCCCTAACAATACCGCTTTTTGGATTTTGGATTTTGGATTTTGGATTTCCCTTAGTTTTTCTGCAAGAAAAACTAAGGGTGCAACCCCAACTCCTCCGGCAACTAAAATTGAATTTTCTCTCCTTTTTACCTTAAATCCGTTTCCTAGCGGCCCGATAATATCCAGCTGATCGTTTTTTTTCTTTTTGGCTAAAGCCCTTGTCCCCCTACCTCTTGCCTTAAAAAGCAGATAAACTACCTTATCTTCTACTTTGTGAATACTTAAGGGCCTGCGTAAAATTGTTGCCTCTAGCTTCAGGTGAAGAAAATTACCAGGTTGAGCAGTCCTGGCAATATCAGCCGACTTGAAGCTAAGCAAAAAAATATCTTCTTTTATCTTTTTAACTTCGCTTATTCTTACAGTTACCTGTTTTACTTCTTTTTTCATTGCCTCATTTTATCAGAAATTAACACTTTCTCAATTATTTTACCTTCTCAAAAGGGGACGTTTCCCTCGTTTATAAATCCTTCTCCTATAAAGAGTTACAGCAAGGCATTTTCCGGAAAACGTCCCTTCACAACCTCTTCTTGCCCAAGTAGTTCCAAGCCAGGGAAACGTCCCCTTCGTCATGTGTGGATTTAGCTTCAAGCAACCCCCGCACTGAATTGCCCACATATATTTTAGTTGCCATTTCTAAATCTTTTAGGTAAAGCTTTTTTTCAAAGACTTTATTATTGCTGATTAAATGACTCCTCAAGACTCCTCCTAAAAGGCCACAAGAGACAGGTGGAGTAAAAAGCTTTTTATTTTTTTCTAAAAATATATTCGTTATCGTTCCTTCGGTTAATTCACCTTTCTCATTAAAAAAGATAGTTTCAAAAAAGCCTTCTTTTTTTGCCTTTTTTCTTTCTTGATCATAAAAGCTTCGCTTGGTCGTTTTATGGTAAAGAAAAGTATTATCGGGGTCAATTTCTTGGGAATTAATCTTAATCTTAACTGGCTGCTCTATTTTTTCTAATTTTTCCGCCGAAAGAATAATTTTCCCTTTTGGTCCAATCAGTAACCTAATTTTAGCATCTTTCTTTTTTCCTTTCATTTTCTTTTTTAATTCTTCTTTTATTTTATCGCGATAAAAAGGAATTGAAAAATAACTACAAGACTTTTTAAGCCTCCTTAGATGTAGATTGAGCAACCAAAAACCTTTATCCTTAGACCAGAGTATTGTTTCAATCAACTTAAAAGAAAGGCTAGTTTTTTTAAAAAAATCTGCTTTAAGCAAAGCCTCTCTGTACTCTGACTCTTTTTCAGAGTTATGTAAAATTCCTCCTCCAATGCCTAGTTGCCCCTTAACCCCTTTAATGTGAGCAGTTCTTATTGCTACATTAAAACAAAATTGTTTTCTGGGATTAATATATCCAATCGAACCGGTATAAATTCCTCTTGGCTCTTTTTCTAAATCTTTAATTATCTTCATAGTCTTTATTTTAGGTGCCCCGGTTACCGACCCGCAAGGAAAAAGCGCAGAGAATATATCTTTTAGTTTTTTATTCTTGTCCAACCTTGCTTCAATGGTTGAGGTCATCTGGTAAAGAGTTTTATATTTTTCTACACTAAAAAGCTTTGGCACTGTTACTTTGGTTGAAATTTTGCCTAAATCATTTCTCAAAAGATCTGTAATCATAACATTTTCTGCCCTGATTTTTTTACTTTTGACAAATTGTCTTTTTTTATCTTTATCTTTATTGTTGTTTGTCCCTCTTGAAATGGTTCCTTTCATCGGCCGGGTTATAACTTTTTCGCCATCGCTTCTTATAAATAGTTCTGGTGAAAAAGAAAGAAAGAAGTTTTTATCATCAGGCCGCACTAATGCTGTATATGATGTAGGTTGGCTGTTACGCAGGTAGCTATAAAGTTTTATCGGATCTCCTTTAAAGTTAAAATCCATCTTAAAGGTAAAATTAACCTGATAACTAAAACCTTCCTTTAGGAAATATTTAATTTTTTCTATTTTTTTTAGATAATCATTTTTGCTAATGTTTGCTTTCAGATTTTTTACAACAAAATCCTCATCTTGTTGATAAAACTTGCTTTCTAATTTTACCTGGTCGGGAACATCTGTTACAAGAAACCAGGCTAAAGGAAAATTATTTTTTTCTTGTAGGTTTCCTAAAGCATCTTCTAAAAAATACCCAAACTCATAACAAAAATATCCCGCCACCCAAAATCCTTTTTTTAAATAGTTTTCTATTTTTTTAAAAAAAAGATCCGGCGAGTCATTATGATTAAACTTTAAAACATCGACAACATTAGAAAAAAGAAATGATTCTTTATTTTCCTGATCCTTTTTAGTTGTATCTAAAAAAACATAAGGCGGCTTTAATTGAGATAATTCTTCCAAAGATAAGATTGTATTAGACATTGAAATTCATAAAATTTATCTGTGTCTATCTGTAAAAATTGCTATTTGATATGCGATCTGTGTGCATCTATATTCTATTTTTGGCAACGGGAGCAAAAGCAGGTTCCTCTCCCAGCTACAACCACCTTTTTAAGAAGAGTCTTGCAAGTCGGGCAAGGTTCATTTTTTTTCCCGTAAACCTTCAACCTTCTTTCCATGCCCCCGGCTTCTCCGTTTAAATCTCGGTAAGAATCAACTGATGATCCTCTGTATTTTATAGCTTCGGTTAAAACAGCTTTTAATTTTTCATAAAGTTTATTTATCTCTTGGCTGGATAAACTACTTGCTGCCCGGCGCGGGTCAATTTTAGCTAGAAATAAAGCTTCTTGAGCATAAATATTTCCAACTCCGGCAATAAAATGTTGGTTCATAACTAAAGCTTTGATATTTGCTTTTCTTCCTGTTACCATTTCTTTAAATTGGCTGTTGGATATATCAAAAATTTCCGGCCCGAGTTTTTTTAAAAAATCCAAATTTTGATATTCTTCTCTAAGCCGTAACTGCCCCAGAAGACGTGAATCCATATAGTTAAGTGCTTTGCCGTTGGAAAGATTGAAAATTACTCTAGCTCGCTCTTGACTTTCTCCATAATGAAGCCAGCCAGTCATTCTTAAATGAATTACCAGGAATTTTTCTTTTTTTAATTTAAGAATCAAGAGCTTCCCCCGCCTAATTACCTCTTCAAGCTTTTGCCCGGCAATTTCCTTTTTAAATTGAAGGGGAGAGGGCTCTTTTATTACTTGGGCTCGATTAATTTTTACTGCAGTAATTTTTTCTCCGATAATATTTTCGGCTAATTCTCTTTTAATTGTCTCAACCTCTGGTAACTCAGGCATAATACTCTCCAGATTAACTTTGTTCCGATAGACGATTTCGTCCTCTCGTCCATCGTCCCTCGTCTTTCAGAACCTCTATAATTATCTCCCAGCGTTAGCCCTGGTTGATGATTTTTACATATATTTGTCTGTCCCGCGGGCCGTCAAATTCACAAAAATAAATAGCTTGCCAAGTTCCCAAAACCGGTGCTGCATCTTCGACAATCAACTGCAGGCTGGGCCCAATTAACGAACTTTTTATATGGGAATCGGAATTGCCTTCAGCATGCTTATAGCCTTTATCGGCAGGAACAAGTTGATTAAGATAATCTATAATATCTTCTGAAACGGACGGATCCGCATTTTCATTTATTGTTATAGCAGCTGTGGTGTGAGCACAAAAAAGAGTACAAATTCCCTTTTTTATTCCTGATTTCTTTATTAGTGTGTTTACATCTGGACTAATATCAACAAATTGATTTCTTTTGTTCGTTGAAACATTAATTATTTCCATAACTTCCTCCTACTTTAATAAAATAATACACCAAAGCAACAATTACTATAAAAATTACCCAATAGATCCAGCTGGGTTTTTCACTCAAATCTACTGGCTTGCCACAATAATAACAGCTGATAGCATCTTGGGGAATAGGTTTCTTACAATGAGGACATTGGACTAGATTATCAAAATCTAGCTCATCTTTTTGTTCAATCTCTTGGTTGTAGTCAAAAAAATCTTCCGGCATTTTTACCCGCTACCCTATCTTCAAGTTAAGTGCTTATGAATTCCATCATATTTTGTAGTTTTTTTAGTTTTAAAAAAAATAAGCTGGCATACCCGAGCGTTTTCTTTTATTTTTACCCCAGCCGGATTTAAAACAGATAAAATAAACTCTCCCTTGCCAGAAAAACCTGCATCCCAAACTCCATGGGCACTAAAACACCCCATACGTAAAATAGAGGTACGGCTAAAAGCTAATGCGGTTAAGTCATTCGGTAAATTTACCACTTCATTGGTTTTTATCTTATAAGAGCCCGGAGAAAGATTCCACCAACCATATTTATCTTCTGGATTTTTTTTACCAGCAACAACTTCTTCTGCCTTAGGGATTATTCTCTCTTTGTTGGAAAAATCCAAGGATCCGGCTTCTAAAAATTTTGATACTGTATCCACAGTTAAATCAATCCCGTTTGGAGTAAGCTGTTTTTCTAGGCTCATATAGCTTTCAATTAGATCTTTTTCTTCTATTAACTTTTTAATTTCTTTTTTATTTAACATAGTGTTTTATCTCCTTTATCGCGTCTTTAGCTGTTTTTGTTTTTATTACTCCTTCTATGTCCCAGGTGTCTATGCCTACTACCGTTTTGCCTTCAGATAAAGCAAAACCGATCTCCGAAAGTGTTCCGTACTTTCCGTCAATTGCTATCAGGTAATTTGCGGCCCTAACCACCAAGGTGTTTCGCACAAACCCAAGGCCAGTAGGTATTTTAACATCTAAATAGGAGTTAGCTTCGCTTCCATCATAAGAAGGCAAGATACCTACCGTAAGCCCTTTTTGCTTTTTTGCTCCCTTACAAGATGCTTCCATAACCCCAGGACCGCCGCCGCAGATTAAAACCCACCCCTCTTTAGCAATAAGTTCTCCGAGAGTTTCTGCTATCTTATAATATTTTTCTGAACAACTTGATCCACCGATAACTACTATATTCATGCAACTCCTTTTAAGCAATGTTAAACTCTAAACTCTAAACTCTAAATACTAAATAAACTCAAATGTTAAATTCTTCAAACTCAAAACGTTATTTTTGGATTTTGATTTTTTATATTTTGGGTTTGTTTAGGGTTTAGGGTTTTGAATTTAGGATTTTTCATATGTTTCTGCTTTGTGAAATATGTCCCTGGCAGGAGTCGAACCTGCATTTTTGGCTCCGGAGGCCAACGCTCTATCCATTGAGCTACAGGGACTTATTTTCCTTTATAAAAAACTTTTTCGATTTTCCCTTTTATTTTTCTTCCTAAAAAACAGGAATTTTTAGATTTAGAATAAAAACTTTTTTTAGATACTACCCACTCTTTATTAGGATCAAAAATAACTAAATCGGCATCAGACCCAATCTTGATTAAACTCTTTTTTATCCCTAAAATTTTAGCGGGCTGAATTAAAAGTTTATCAATTAATTCCTGCCAGCTTAAAACATTGCTTTTAATAAGTTCTGTAAAAACTATCGCTAGTTCAGTCTCTAACCCGATTGTTCCAAACTCGGCTCTTTGGAACTCAATATCTTTTTCGTTTTCTGTATGAGGAGCATGGTCTGAAGCAATCACATCAATTACCCCGTCAGCTAAAGCTTGTTTAATTGCCGTAACATCTTCCTCATTACGTAAAGGTGGATTAATTTTTTTATTGGTATCAAAGTTCCAGAGATCTTTTTCAGATAAAGAAAAATAGTGAGGAGCAGTTTCTGCTGATAAATTTACTCCTTTCTTTTTAGCTTCAGCAATAATCTCTACTGACTCCTTGCAGCTTACATGAGCAATATGCAGTTTTGCCTTAGCTTGTTCTGCTAGCTTTATATCTCTATATACCCTCTTAAACTCTGCTGATTTTGGTATCCCCCGCAAGCCAAGACAAGTTGAACTAAAACCTAAATTTAATACACCTTGCTTTGACAAAGTTTTATCTTCGCTATGGCAAATTACAACAATATTATTTTTCTTTGCCCTTTTTAAAGCTTCCAGCATCAGTTGGCTATCATCAACTGAATCACCGTCGTCAGTTATAGCCTTTATTCCTTCTCTAGCTAAGGCTTCTATATCAACAAGTTCTTTTCCCTTTCTGCCTTTGGTTATAGCAGCAGAAAGAAAAACATCGACCCAGGCTTTTTCTTTAATTTTTTCTTTTAGATATTTTACGCTTTCTTTAGAATCTATGGCCGGTTCTGTATTTGGCATAGCTAAAACAGAACCAACCCCACCGGCCAAAGCTGCTCTGGTACCTGTTTTAATTTCTTCTTTATCTTCCCGGCCTGGTTCCCGCAGGTGAACATGCATATCTATAAGCGTCGGCATTACTATTTTTCCTGCAGCATCTATAACCTTATCAACACCTTTAGGGTCAATAACAGAATCTATATTTTTTATTTTTTTTGCCTGAATTAGAATGTCTGTTTTTTTTAATTGGCCGGTGCCAGTTCCAACTACTTTTGCATTTTTAATTAAAGTTTTCATTTTTTCTTTGCTCCGGATACAAGATATAAAACTGCCATCCTCACTGCAATTCCATTTGTGACTTGGTCTAAAATAACAGAGTTTGGCCCATCTGCAACTTCAGAAGATATCTCAACTCCCCGGTTGATTGGCCCCGGGTGCATAACTACTATATCTTTGTTTGTTTTTTCAATTCGTTCTTGGTTAATTCCATAATTTTTAAAATAGTCTAATCTTTCAGGAAAAGCTGCATCTTGGTCTCTCTCAAACTGCATTCTTAAAACATTTACCGCATCCGCTTCAGATAAAGCTTGATCTATATCCGTACTCACAGAAACTCCCATCTTCTCAATTTCAGCCGGAATCAGCATCGGAGGAGCACAGACTATTACCTTTGCTCCTAACTTAGTCAATCCCCAAATATTAGAACGAGCTACGCGAGAATGAGCAATATCTCCAACAATAGTTACAGTTAACCCTTCGATCTTACCTTTTTTTTCGACTAAAGTAAAAATATCAAGCAAAGCTTGAGTAGGATGCTCATGCCATCCATCTCCAGCGTTGACTACACCTATATCTAGGTGCCGAGAAAGCATCGCGGCTGCTCCAGCTGCATTATGTCTTACTACAATTAGATCTGCTTTTAAAGCTTCAATATTTCTCCCTGTATCATTAAGAGTTTCATTTTTTCGTACGCTTGAATATTCAGCAGCTATATTGATTACATCTGCAGATAATCTTTTTGCCGCTACTTCAAAAGAAACTCTTGTCCGTGTTGATGGTTCGTAAAACAAGTTAACTATAGTTTTTCCGCGTAAAGCTGGAACTTTTTTGATTTGGCGCGTAGTAACTTCTTTAAAAGAAGCGGCTGTCTGGAGCAAAATTTCTATCTCTTCTTTTTTTAGATCTCTTAAGCCCAATAAATCTTTCTTTTGCCAGTTCATAGTTTTTTCTCTCGCAAAATTACCTTATCTTGAGAATCTATCTCCTTTAGCCTAACCTCAACAATTTGATCTTTTGCAGTAGGAATATTTTTACCAACAAAATCAGCCCGAAAAGGAAGCTCTCTATGGCCTCTATCGATTAAAACTAAAAGTTGAATTTTTTCAGGGCGGCCAAAATCCATAATTTGATCTAACGCAGCTCGAATAGTCCTGCCGCTGAATAAAACATCATCAACTAAAATTATTGTTTTTTCGCAAATATCAAAATCAATAATAGTTTTTTTGACTACCGGATTTGGCCCGATTGTAGTCAAATCATCTCTGTAAAGAGTAATGTCAAGCTCTCCTAACGATACTTTTGTTTTTTTTGCCTTTTCAATTATTGTTTTTATCCTTTTGGCTAGAGGAACTCCCCGGGTTTGAATTCCAATCAAAGCTATTTTGTCTGGATTTGGATTTTTTTCTAAAATTTGGTGAGAAAGCCTAAGCAGGGCTTTTTCTATATCTTGGCAGCTTAAAATTGTCTTTTCTCTATTTGCATCTTTCATGATATTCCTTACTGGCCTCGCTGGACCAGCTTAAAGGCTAGAACAATACTATTATGCTTACTCTTTTCTGTCAAGGATAAAAAGTTAAGCTCTCTACCCGGCAGAAGATAAAACCAAAGTAAATTCTCCCTTTGGCTTCTTTTTGCTAAAATGCTCAATTGCTTCTTTTAGGTTAGACTCAAAAACCTCTTCAAACTTTTTGGTTAACTCGCGGCAAACTGTTATTTTTCTGTCTCCTAAAGTTCTTTCTAGCTCTTCTAAGGTACGGCAAATACGGTAAGGAGATTCGAAAAAGACACAAGTTGTCGGCCAATTTGAAATTTGGGAAAAAAATTTTAGGCGGGCAGTTTTTTTTCGTGGCAAATATCCAAAAAAAGTAAACTTATTTGAACTTATGCTGCTATTTGAAAGTGCTGTAATTATACTACAGGGGCCCGGCAAAGAAGTAACTTCAATTTTTCTTTGCCTGCATTCTCTTACCAGCTTAAATCCCGGATCAGAAATAGTAGGAGTTCCCGCGCTTGAAACTAAAGCAATATTTTTATTCTTTTCTAATTCCTTTATAATTTGAAGAGTCTTTTTGTTTTCGTTATGATCATAAAAACTTATTAGTTTATTCTTTATATTAAAGTGTTTTAGCAAGGTGCCAGTCTTACGGGTATCTTCGGCTAAAATAAAATCAACCTCCTCTAAAACGCTTAAGGCCCGCAAGGTTATATCCTCTCGATTCCCAATAGGAGTTGAAACTATATACAACATTTATTCGACTGTTACTGATTTAGCCAAATTACGCGGCTGGTCTATCTCTGCTCCTAAGTTTTTCGCTACCGAATAAGCAAATAACTGTAAAGCTACAGCTACAAGCAAAGGCGAAATCTCCTGATATTTAAGTTTAGGAATATAAATTGTTTGATCTGCAAAAGATAGAATTTCTTTATCGGCCGGATTAATGATTGCTAAAATCTTTCCTTTTCGCGCCTTTATCTCTTGTAAATTGGAAGCCATCTTCTCATGAAGAGCATCCAGGGGAGCTATACAAACCACGGCTCGATATTCATCAATTAAGGCAATCGGGCCATGCTTCATCTCTCCAGCTGGGTAACCTTCCGCCGGTATATAAGATATTTCCTTTAGCTTAAGAGCGCCTTCTAAGGCCGAAGGAAAATTTATGCCTCTTCCTAAAAAAAGGAAGCACCCCATTTTAGAAAACTTTTTGGCAATGGCTGCTATTTTTTTACTTTGTTTTAGAATTTCTTTCTGATAAAAGGGTGTCTTAGACAGCTCACCTAATATTTTTCTTTTTTCTCTCTTGGGCATAGTATTTTTTATAGTAGCTAAATGCAGACAAAATAGATAAAGACAGATCAGCTGCGTTGTGTAAGCCTTGGTCGAGGCGACTCCAATTTCTGGGCCGGCCGGAGTATAGATAAAACTGTCACTTTCCCTAACTAAGCTTGACCCAGCAACATTACAGATTGATAATACTTTTGCCTTACGTTTTTTTGCCTTTTTTAAAGCAGCCAGAGTATCTGCAGTTTCTCCTGATTGAGAAATAGCAATAAACAAATCTCCTCTGCTAACATTAAAATCCCGGTAGCGAAATTCAGAAGAGGTATCAACCTCAACTTTAATTTTAGTATGCCGTTCTAAAAAGTATTTGGTTACATAAGCAGCATGGAAAGCTGTGCCACAGGCAGTAATAAAAATATTCTTTATGCCTTTTAGATATTTTTTAGATAGTTTTAGCTGGTCAAAATTAATTTGATTGTCTTTAGTATAAAGATCTAAAGCATCTTTTAATACCTTGGGTTGCTCATAAATTTCTTTAAGCATAAAATGCTTAAAACCTTTTTTCTTGGTTGGTACAGTTTTTATTCTTATCTTTTCTTTATTTATCCTTGCTTTTTTCCCTTCAAAGTTATAAATTCTAATTTTTTTTGCCTCTAGCACAGCTATCTGTTTTTCTTTTAGATAAATCACTTCTTTAGCCAGTGGGACTACAGCCGGCAAGTCGGAGGCAAGAAAAAATCCTTTAGGCGCAACCCCGATCAAAAGCGGGCTTTTATGGCGAACTGCTATAATTTTATCTGGTTCAGACTCAGACCAAACACCTAAAGCAAAAGCTCCCTTGATTTTTTTAACTGCAGAAAATACAGCTTCTTCTATTGACTTTTTATAGAAACTGTCAATTAAATTCGCTACCACTTCTGAGTCTGTGTCACTTTTAAACTTATATTTTTTTTTCTTTAGCTTCTTTTTTAGGTCAAGATAATTTTCTATGATCCCGTTATGAACTAGATAAACATTTTTCTTAAAGCTTTGATGAGGGTGTGCATTCAGCTTGATCGGCTTACCGTGGGTAGCCCAGCGGGTATGAAGTAAGGCAGAAGAATATTTATTATTTAAATTATTGGCTAGACTTTTTTTTAATTTTTGGATTTTCCCGGAATTTTTTTTCCAAAAAAATCTGTCTGGACTGTAAGCTATAACTCCACAAGAGTCATAACCACGGTATTCCAGTCTTTTCAACCCTTCCAGGAGATAAGACAGCTGAATCTTTTCCCCTTTATATCCAAAAATACCACACATTATATTGTTTGCTTATTGATTTTTTTAAAAGAAGTTTTTTATCTTTTTATTAGTAAAATAGAGAGCAACCAGAGAAAAGAACAAAAACTGAGGAAAAGCAAAAATTATAGAACTTGGTTGCATTATAGCCGCTAAAACAAAAAGAATAATGATAAACACTGAAAACCAAACCATAACCTTCCTGGCCATTTCTTTACGATAAAGAATACCTAACCCAGAAAGCAGAAGAAAAACTGAAAGGATTAATGAGATGTTATTAGCCATTTTCATTTGGCTTTGATTAACCTGAGAAGTGATTTCATCTTGTCCTATTCTTTTTAAAGA
>JAWOBO010000087.1:0-3826 GCA_046484225.1 Candidatus Omnitrophota bacterium
TTTAGCCGGTAATTTTTTCTTAAAAATTCTCCTCCCACCAAAGACCACCGGTTCCATCATCTGGCCAACTATGGCATCTGCTAAAATTAAAACTGGAGTCCGGTAAAAATCAGCTAAATCAAAAGCGCAACTAACAAGCTCTGCCGCCTCTTGGACTCCGGCTGGAGCTAATACCGGTGTATAGTAATCTCCATGGCCGCCGCCACGGGTTGCTTGAAAATAGTCGCTTTGGGCGGAGGCAATATTACCTAAACCCGGCCCGCCTCTTACTACATTAATAATTACAGCAGGGAGCTCTGAACCGGCTAAATAAGAAATTCCTTCCTGTTTAAGTGATATACCCGGTGAAGATGATGAAGTCATGGCTCTTCTGCCGACAGCAGAAGCTCCATAAACCATATTAATTGCAGCAAGTTCTGACTCAGCTTGAATAAAAACTCTTTTTGCCTCGGGCATCCTTTTTGCCATATAAGCCGTTAGCTCATTTTGAGGAGTTATCGGATACCCGGCATAAAACTGACAGCCAGACCTAACGGCTGATTCAGCCATAGCCTCATTCCCGGTCATGAGTAGGGGCTGATTGCAATCAGCCCTTTGATTATTTTTTTTCATAAATTCTAACAGCGGCATCGGGGCAAATAAGGAAACAAGCCCCACAACCTATGCACTTATTCTCTTTATTAACTTGAGCATATTTGCGTCCCTTTTTATTAAGATCTTGGGAGAAAACCAGATGCTTAACAGGGCAATAGGCTATACAAAGCCCACACCCTTTACACTTATCTTTTTCTATTTTTACCTGAAACTCTTTTTTCATTTAGTTATTAAAATTTTAATTTTTTCGGCTAAGCTTTTTGCATCAAGCCCATATTGGTAAAATAATTCCTTTCTTTTACCGGCGGGAATAAATTGATCCGGTAAGCCTAAATTTACTATTTTAGTTTTTGAATGGTTGCTTTTGCTACAATAGTAAGCTGTAACTTCCTGACCCCAGCCGCCAGATAACGCTCCTTCCTCAGCCGTTACTAGTATTTTGTATTTATTAAATAGTTTAGCTAATAAAGACTTATCCAGAGATTTTATAAATCGAGCGTTAACTACACCTATAGATATCTTATCTTTTGCTAATATCTCCTTACACTCTATTGCCTCTTTTACCATTGACCCTAAAGCTATAATAGCTAAATCTTTACCTTCTGATAAAATTTGTGATTTACCTAATTCTATAGGTTCATCCTGGCCCAGGCTAAATGACTCACCCTTAGGGTAACGAATGGCAGTTGGCTGATTGCAGCTTAAGGCAAATTGTAAACTATCTTGGAGTTCCTTTTTATCTTTGGGAGCCATAAAAATTATGTTGGGGATAAGCTTTATAAATCCAATATCAAAAACCCCATGATGAGTTGGGCCATCCGGGCCTACCAGCCCAGCTCGGTCTATAGCAAAAACTACCGGAACATTTTGCAAGGCCACATCATGAATAATCTGGTCATAACCACGCTGCAGAAAAGTTGAATATATTGCAACTACAGGCTTTTTACCTTCTTTGGCTAACCCGCTAGCTAACCCTACCGCATGAGCTTCAGCAATTCCTACATCAAAGAATCTATCCGGGATCTCTTGCTTAAATAAAGAGAGGCCGGTCCCCTCCGGCATCGCAGCTGTAATTGCTACAATCCTTTTATCTACTTTAGCTAAATCAACTAACTTGGCTGCAAAAATTTGGCTAAAAGTTGCCTGAGTTATTTTTTTGTGTTTTCCGGTTTTAGAATCAAAAGCAGAAACTCCATGAAAAAGTTCAGGTTTTTCTTCAGCTATTCTATATCCTTTACCCTTTTTAGTTATTATATGTAAAATCCTTGGCCCTTTAAGAGAGATAACATTACGCAAGGTTGGTATAAATTCTTCCAAGTTATGGCCGTCAATTGGGCCAAAATAACGAAAACCTAATTCTTCAAAAAACATCCCAGGAATAATTAATCCTTTTAATCTTTCTTCAAACTTTTTTGCTTTGGGAATAAATTTTTTTGCTAAAGGAAGATGGCCTAAGAAATTTTCTACTTCAACTCTGAGACGATTGTAGGCAGGGTTTGAAATCATTCGAGTTAGATATTTACCCAAAGCCCCCACCGAGGGAGATATGCTCATATTATTATGGTTTAAAATGACTAACAAATCGCTACCCCGGTGGCCGGAAGAGTTTAAAGCTTCAAAACTCATCCCTCCGGTTAAAGACCCATCTCCAACTACAGCCACTGTTTTTGAACTATCTTTTTTTAACTTTTTAGCTTCAGCTATTCCTTGAGCCCAGGAGATGGCAGTCGAAGCGTGGCCGGATATATAACAATCATAAACTGACTCATTAAAATTAGGAAAACCTGAAAGGCCTTTATAACATCTTAAAGTTGAAAAATCCTTTTTTCTTCCGGTGATAACTTTATGAGCATAAGTTTGGTGGCCAACGTCAAAAACAATTTTATCTTCCGGTGTATTACAACAATAGTGTAGGGCTATGCAAAGCTCAACTGCACCCAGTGAAGACGCAAGGTGGCCGCCAGTTTTAGAGACTACATCTATGATGTAGGCCCGCAACTCCTGAGATAGTATTTTTAACTCTTGGAAACTTTTGGTTCGAAGATCTTTGGGGGAATTAACTGTTTCTAAAACCATACTATATTAAAGATTTAACAAAAATATCGATAGTTTGCCTGTCCTCTGAAGAAATTTGATGAAACTCCAGGCCGATATCAAATTTAGGGCTTTTCTTTTCGTTTTTTCTTTCAACAGCCCAAACAACTTTTCCCTTACATTCAATAGGTTCTTTTGAAAGATAAAGTTTTAAGCCCACTAAAGAGGAAACCCGCAGGTTCTCATCAATCAAAACTCTTACTCCTCCGGCCCCAACATTTTCAGTTCTGCATTTGATAACATGTAAAGGAGCAGTTAAGATATAAATTTTACAGGGAAAATTTGCTCTCCTAAACCTTCTCCTTTCTCTTGGATCATTTTTCATTATTTGCTCCTTCCGGCTTCGCTATATTCAACTGTTTCAATTCCTAAAGCTTTACCGCTTTTTTCTGCGATATCTAAAATTGCCCCTTGAGCTCGAAGGCCTCCTTTTGCTAAGTTAAAACGAACCGGCATATTAGTCAAAAATCTTTCAATAATTGCTGCTTTTTCTCTACCTAAAACTGAATCAAAACTTCCGGTCATGCCTAAATCAGTAAGATAGGCTGTAAAACCATCGATTATTCTTTTATCTGCGGTAGGAATATGAGTATGAGTCCCTAATACAGCAGAAACTCCTCCGGCTAAAAAGTAACCCATGGCTAATTTTTCACTGGTGGCTTCTGCGTGCATATCCACAATAATAATCTTAGCTTTTTCCTTTAGCTTTGGCAAAAGCTTTTTTATTGCCTTAAAAGGGCAATCAACTGGATTCATAAAAACTCTACCTAACAAGTTTACAACAGCAACTTTTGTACCTTTTACATCTTTTATTATATATCCAGAACCAACCGCTGACTCCCCATAGTTAAGAGGCCTAATTAAGGGTGAACTTTCTAAAACTTTTCTTGCTTCTTTTTTCTTAAAAATATGGTCTCCAGAAGTAAGTATGTCTACTCCAGCATTAAATATATCTTTTGCAGTATCAGGGGTGATGCTTGAGCCACCGGCTGCATTTTCACCATTAGCAATAGTTAAATCTGGGCCTATTTCCTCTTTAAGTTTAGGAAGTACTTTATTAAGAAATTGGCGCGCTGGTTTACCTACAATATCTCCAAGAAATAAAATTTTCATAAATCCTGTTATTTTAACTCTAATG
>JAWOBO010000048.1:0-8638 GCA_046484225.1 Candidatus Omnitrophota bacterium
GTTTTGTTATCAAGTATTCCCAAAGGAGCCAGTACAACTGCCGGGGAAGCGCAAATTGCGGCAATAGTTTTTTCTTGGTTGTTTAGACAAAGGAGCAGTTTTTTAACTGATTCTGATTTAGCTAAATTTTCTGCCCCGGGCATTCCGCCCGGCAATATGCAGGCATCAGACTCAAATGAAGTTTCATCTAATTTTTTATCGGTTTTTACTTCTAGTGACCGAGACCCCTTAACAATCAAATCATTTACTCCTGCAATTGTGAGGTTAATACCGGCTCGTCTTAGTATATCAATACAGGTAATAGCTTCAATCTCTTCAAATCCTTCCGCTAGAAGTATAATTGTATTTTTGACCATTTTATTCTTTCTTTCGCTTTATAATTTCAGGCTTTATTCAATTTGAATTTAATTTTATATCATATATAATAATCGTCAAGATATAATAAAAAAAAGGAGATTTTAGATGATACAATTTGTAATTTCATTTCTAGTATTGCTTAACCCTTTTGCTTTATTCGTTTACCTAAATCCGATAGCAAAAGATCTTAATCGTAAAGATTTTTTGGCAGTATTGCTTAAGGCGGGAGGACTTTCCTTAATTCTTTTTCTAGCTTCTGCTTTTTTTGGAAGGATAATTTTTGAAAAAGTTTTACTTATTGATTTTTCTTCTTTTAAGATTTTTGGCGGAGTAGTTATAATCGCTTATGCTTTGATTTTTATTATTCAAGGCAAGAAATCATTTTTTACTCTAAAAGGCTCACTTGATGATTTAGCAGCTGAGATTGCCTTACCTTTTATGGTGGGGGCTGCTACAATATCGTTATGTATAATTATTGGAAATCGATTTGGTTCCTTTATGAGTTTTGGGATAATTACTATAACTATGATTGTACATGTTGGGTTAGTATTTTTATTAACAGTTTTAAAATACACTTTGTTTAAAGAAAGATTGAGAGTAGCTTTTGATAAAACGATGGGAATGTTTTTGCGCCTAAATGGATTTATCGTAGGTGCTATTGGTTCTAATTTAGTCATATCTGGGATAAGAGAGTTCTTCTCTATCTCTGTATAATTTATTTCGGCTTAATTTTTAAAAATGGAGGCAAGATGGAAAAAAAAGGCATGAAAGAAGTTTTAAAGAAGTTAAAAGAAAGAATTGATAAAAAATTACAAGAAAAATCTAAAAATTGCGGCTGTGGTTGCAATAAAGACAAATCAGATAAATGTTAACTAAAATTGTTGATTGGTTAATCCATTCGATATTTGGTATGGATTTAACCTCAAAAGCTGCTGAGGCTCTCCATTTTTTTATCTATGATACGGTAAAGATCCTGTTGCTGCTCTTTGTAATGATTTCTTTTGTGGGGTTTTTACGCAGCTTCATCTCTCAAGAAAAAATAAAAAAATGGTTGGCCGGAAAAAAACTAAAAGGGCATTTTTTCGCCTCGTTATTTGGGGCAACTACCCCTTTTTGTTCTTGTTCATCTATACCTATTTTTTTAGGTTTTTTGAAAGGAGGGGTGCCGCTTGGGGTTGCCCTTTCTTTTTTAATTACCTCACCTTTAATCAATGAATATTTAGTGGTTTTGATGTTTGGCTTTTTTGGTGCCAAGATTACTATTTTATATATCTTTAGCGGTTTATTTATTGGAATGTTTTCTGGGCATATATTGGGGCGGATGAATCTGGAAAGATATATTGAGCCTCGGAATCTTCCTGTTGAATCAAAAGGTTTGCCGGATAAAAAATATAATAGTATTAGGCAAAGGGTATTTTTTGGAATAAATGAGGCAAAAAATATAGTTAAAAAGCTATGGATTTGGATTATAATCGGAGTTGGAATTGGTGCAATAATTCATAACTATATACCTAGAGAACTTATCCAATCTATAATCGAAAGAGCCGGTTTTTTTGGAGTTCCCCTTGCAGCTTTATTGGGAGTTCCTATGTATGGTAATTGTGCGGCAATTGTCCCGGTTGCAGTTGCTTTGTTTAGAAAAGGTATTCCGTTAGGCACAGCTTTAGCTTTTATGATGGCTACTTCAGCCTTAAGTTTTCCCGAAGCTGTCATTTTACGGCAAGGTATGAAGTTGAAATTAATTGCAATATTTTTTGGAATTACAACTTTGGGAATAATAGTTACCGGGTATCTTTTTAATATGTTGGAACTATTACTTGTAGTTGGATAGGAAAATAAAAACCCCCTCCTGTATTAACAGAAGAGGGCCCGTGGCTTTGATTCCATTAGGAATCCTTACTAAAAGATAACATTTTTAAAGTTATCAGTTCAACCATTTCAAGGCCTTTGATGGAAACGTTTACAGAACCACGGAAAAATTTAATTTTGTGTGTTAATATTTTTCTTTACAACTATATTTAGTCGTTGTATAATTTGTGACCTTTCTTATGGTAATTAAATAGGGAGACAGGATGACAAAAATTAAAATTGGAATACCTAAAGGGAGTTTGCAGGAAAAAACTGTAGAAATTTTTTCCAAAGCTGGTTTCAACATTTATGCTA
The DNA here is from genome assembly GCA_046484225.1 of Candidatus Omnitrophota bacterium. Classification (GTDB taxonomy): domain Bacteria; phylum Omnitrophota; class Gorgyraeia; order Duberdicusellales; family 4484-171; genus PXAH01. The sequence goes on from JAWOBO010000048.1 coordinate 2,521, forward strand.
GCAGCCGGTCATATTTTCCTTCTGTTGATGATCCACAGCTTGAGCCGGTTTTAGTTAGAGCTCAAGATATGTCTCGTTACGTAGAAGAGGGAGTGCTTGATTGCGGCGTAACTGGTGAAGATTGGATTTTAGAAAATAATTCTAAGGTTTTTCGCTTGGCAGAGTTGATGTATGCAAAAAGAACCCTTAATCCGGTAAGATGGGTGGTTGCAGTTCGCGAAGATTCAAAAATTAAAAAAATAAGCCAGTTAAAAGGTAAAAGAATTGCTACCGAGCTGGTTAGATATACAAAAAAATTCTTCAAAAAAAATAAAATTCCGGTAGATGTTGAGTTTAGTTGGGGAGCAACAGAGGTTAAGGTAAAAAGCGGTTTAGTTGACGCAATAGTTGAATTAACTGAAACCGGCCAAAGCTTGCGGGCAAACGGCCTAAAAGAGATAGGAACAATTTGTAAGTCGGTAACCAAGTTTATTGCCAACAAAAAGTCTTATAAAAATAAACAAAAAAGAAAAAAGATAGACGACCTTTTATTGCTTTTGCGCAGCGCGCTTAACGCTAGAGGAAAAGTTGGGCTTAAGTTGAATATTAAACAAAAAAATCTAAGTAAAATAATTTCCTTGCTGCCTGCCTTAAAAGAACCAACCATCTCTTCTTTGACTTTAAAAGATTGGGTGGCTTGTGAAGTTATTTTAGAAGAAAAAGATGTACGAAAGATTATTCCTTTGCTTAAAAGAAATGGTGCCCAGGGAATAATAGAATACCCTTTAAACAAAGTACTTTATTAGAAAAACAATAGGTGAGGTGAAAATATGCCTTGTGGCAGAAAGAAAAAAAAGAAAAAAGTAAAGAGACATTGGTACAAAAAAAGAAGAAAAAAACAAAGACATAAAACCAAAAAATAATTTAGATAGATGAGATCTTTTCTGACATTTTTAATTATTTTGGCATTTGTTATACCCACTTTTTTTTGCTATGGTTATTCATCTAAACAATCATTGTATTCTGATTATATAAAAGGTATTTACCTTATGCAACGGGGTAAGACTGGCTTAGCTAGAGATTACCTGGATAAAACAAAAAGTAGGGTTTCAGATTCGGTTTATATTCGCCTTAAGATCGCCAAGCTTTTAATTCAGGAAGATAAAATAGATCAAGCTGAAGCAGAATTAAAAAAAGCTAAAAAAATAGACCCGGACAATCTAGATACTTATTTAGCTCTAATTTTTATTTATTCTTATCAAAACCAAGAAGAAAAATTAGAAAAAGAATATGAAGATTTTCTGAAAAAGGCTCATCAAAAAAAGCCTAAAAATATGACTATTTCTTCATATTTAGCTCAATTTTATCTTTACAAAAGAAAGCCCCAAGAAGCAATAGCTTTATATGAAAAGATTTTAGAAAACAAACCGGGCAATTTAGAAGCATTTTTTTGGTTGGGCTATTTATACGACGAGATAGGTAAAGCCAAAAAAGCTAAAGAGATATGGCAAAAAGGCCTTGCGATTAATTCTTCTTATGCTCCAATCTTAAATGCCTTAGCATATAGCTATGCCGAAGAAGGAGTTAAACTAACTGAGGCTGAACAGATGGTAAGAAAAGCGTTAAAGGTAGAGCCGCGTAACGGTGCTTACTTGGATAGTTTGGGCTGGATTTATTTTAAAAAAGGGAAATTAAAAAAAGCTAAAGAATATACAAAAAAAGCTCTGAATTATGCCCAAGATCCGGAAATTTATCAACATTTAGGCAAAATATATATAGAGTCAGGCAATACTAAAAAAGGGATAGAGACTTACAAAAAGGGGTTAGAAAAATTTCCTGAGTATCAGGAATTAAAAAAGGAACTGGAAAAATATGAACAAGAGAATAAAAAGAATAAAAAATAAAGCTAATTTTATTCGCAGAGCAATAGTTGAGATGTTAGCTGAAGCTGGTTCGGGCCATCCCGGCGGATCACTTTCTGCAACTGACATAATCGCTTGTCTTTATTTTGATGTTATGAAGCATGACCCTAAAAATCCTGAATGGGTTGATAGGGATAGGTTTCATCTTTCTAAAGGGCATTGTTGCCCGGCAGTTTATGCAGCTTTAGGGTTGTCGGGATATTTTCCTGTCAGTGAGTTTAAAAAATTGCGTAAATTAGGAGCAATGCTTCAAGGCCATCCTGACAGAAGAGTTCCAGGAATTGAAGTAGCTAGTGGTTCCTTGGGCCAAGGATTGTCAGTAGCTTTAGGTATGGCTTTGGCCGGCCGTCTTGATAAAAAAGATTATCGGGTTTATTGTGTACTCGGAGATGGCGAAATACAAGAAGGAAATATTTGGGAAGCAGCTATGGCTACTGCTCATTTTAGAGTAGACAATTTGTGTGCGATTGTTGATTTTAATAGTTTTCAGATTGATGGACGAACAGAAGAAATAATGAATCTAGAACCTTTGGTTAATAAATGGGAATCTTTTGGTTGGCACGTAATTCAGTGTGATGGCCATAATATCAAAGAGTTGCTTTATGCATTTAATCAAGCTCAATCAATAAAAATGAAGCCGACTGTTATTATTGCGAGGACGGTTAAAGGCAAGGGTGTTTCTTTTATGGAGCATGTGGTGGATTTTCACGGGAGGGCTCCGGTAGAAAAAGAAAAAGAAATTGCCTTAGAAGAGTTAAAGGATATAGAAGAAGATGAAAATGATTTGTAATAAGGTGGTTTTAAGTGGATAAAGTTTATGCTAGAGATATTTATGGAAAGACTCTGATTGAAATAGGTAAAAAAGACCTTGATCTTGTGGTTTTAGATTCGGATTTGTCTGGATCAACGAGAACAGCTAAGTTTGGAAAAGAATTTTCTCAAAGGTTTTTCAATTTTGGCGTAGCTGAACAAAATATGATGGCAACTGCTGCCGGGTTAGCTCGTTGTGGTAAAATTGTTTTTGCATCTACTTTTGCGATGTTTGCGTCAGCCAGAGCAGTGGATCAGGTAAGAAACACTATTTGCTACAATAATTTGAATGTAAAAATTGTTGCTACTCACGGTGGTATTACTGTAGGTGAAGATGGAGCTTCGCATCAAGCTACAGAAGATATAAATCTTTTTAGAGCAATACCTAATATAAAAATCATTATCCCTGCTGATGCTCCTGAAGCAAAAGAAGCTATCATTTCTGCTTATAAAACTCCAGGACCTTTTTATATTCGTCTAGGACGCTCAAAAGTCCCTACTTTAGAGGAAAGAAAAAAGTTTTCTTTGGGGAAAGGCTACACCTTAAGGGAAGGGAAGGACGTGGCAATAGTTTCTTGTGGAATTATGGTAAGAGCATCTTTGGAGGCCGCAGATATTTTAGAAAAACAAGGAATATCAGCAACTGTAGCTAATATTCATACGATTAAACCGCCTGATGAAGATTTTATAGTAAGTTTAGCTAAGTCTCATAAAAAAATAGTAGTTTGTGAAGAACATCAGACTATCGGCGGGTTATATTCAACAGTGGCTGAAATATTAAGCAATAAACATCCGATACAAATAGAAAAAATTGGCATCAATAATGTGTTTGGACAGTCTGGATCTCCAAAAAAGTTATTGGAATACTATGGACTCACAGCTGATAATATCGCAGAAAAAACAAAGAAATTCTTGCGGCAGTAAGATAGAACTACTAAATCCTGCCAAAATAAACTTATATCTAAATATAGTCGGTAAATCTGGAGGCTATCATCGTCTTGAAAGTATAGTCGAAAGAATTTCTTTGTTTGATAAGCTTTCAATTAAGGTTAGGCCTGACTCATCTATTAAAATCAGCAGCAATAATAAGCAGCTAGAGACAAAAAAAAATTTATGCTATAAGGCGGCTAAATTGATTAAGGATGAGTTTAATATTTCCTTTGGTTTCGATATCTATCTGGAAAAAAATATACCGATTGGTTCAGGTTTGGGGGGAGGTTCTTCAAATGCCGCCTTTACTCTTTTGGGGATAAAAGAATTACTTTCTCTTGAGATTTCTAAAGATAGACTATACAGGATGGGGCAAAAGTTAGGCAGTGATGTAAACTTTTTTTTAACTGATTCTAAATTTGCGTATTTGTCCGGACGAGGCCAGATAGTAGAGCCACTGTCTAGTAAAATTAAATTAAATCATTTCATAGTTTGGCCTAGAATTTCTATCTCTACAAAGGAAGTATATAAAAACAGTAAAGCAAAATTGACAAGGTTTTTTAGTAATGTTAATATGTTGAAGTATTCTTTGAAGAATTTAGATTATTATCTACTAAAAAAAGGGATTTATAATTGTTTAGAAAAAAGTGCGTTTGCTCTTTGTAAAAAACTATTTGAATTAAAAAAGAGTTTAAATAGAAACGGTATGGTTTCGGTTATGTCTGGGAGCGGCAGCGCTTTTTATACAGTCGGTTTAAAAAATTACAAGGAAATTAAAAAAATCGTGCCGGATAACTGGATAGTGCATAAAGTTCAAACATTCTAAAAGGAGGTAGTTCATGGAGATTACAGAAGTCAGAGTTTCACTTAGAGAACATGAAGGCAGGCGGCTAAAAGCTTACGCTACCGTTACTTTTGATAATTCGTTTGTGGTAAGAAATATTAAGGTTATTCAAGGCAACAACGGCCTTTTTGTAGCTATGCCAGCCCGGAAAATAAAACAGTTTTGCCCCCGTTGTGGTAAAAAAGTTGAGATGGGCAGCAAATATTGTAGTAATTGCGGTGCTCAGATTCCTCCCCCTAAAGAACAGATTCAAAACCGGCAATCTATACATCAGGATTTAGCTCATCCTATCAATCAGCAGTTTAGGGATTATTTGCAGAGTAAAGTCTTAGATGCCTATCATGATAAAAAGAAAATGGCTTCTCAAGAAAAAAAAGAAGAGATGCCGCAACAACAGTCAGGTGATCAACAGCAGGTTCAAGAAGAATCTAAAGATGAGGAGTCAATTCCATCCTCTGAAGAATCGTGATCCAAAGATAGTAAGTGGTTAATTAGCGAGTAAGTAATTAATAATTAACCAGATAACTAATTAATTGATAAAATGCCCGGTAGTGTAATGGTAACACATCAGCTTTTGGAGCTGACATTCCTGGTTCGAGCCCAGGCCGGGCAACCACGTTCGTTAAACCAACGGCAGGGAAGTTTGCTTTCTGAAAGTTTGGTTTGATGGCGCAAACTTGCCTGGTTCGAGCCCAGGCCGGGCAACCACATTCGTTAAATCAACGGCAGGGAAGTTTGCTTTTTGAATGTTTGGCTTGACGACGCAAACTTGCCTGGTTCGAGCCCAGGCCGGGCAACCATTCCTCTCGTTTCGAACTAAATTTTTAGAATTTTTCGCTCCTTTGGAGCGGATTTTTTCTTTTCCGGAAGAGATTGAAGAAGAATTAGGCAGAGGCGAGAAAAGATTTAATTTTATTGAATTTTTAGAATATTGAATTGATTGAATAAATTTTTTTGCCAGAAGATTTTTCTCCATTCCCTTTTTCTCAGAAAAGGATTTTGTCAGGACAGCCAGGGTTTGCGCGAAAATTTCCGGAGAAATTTTCGGGGGTTCCTTCAACTGTTCGAGCCCAGAGCGGTGCCCCGCAGAGGGGTTTTTGGCGGGGTTTTTCGAACCATCCCGGAAACCAATGCGGCCCTCCTTCGCTTGATGATTAAGAGAAAAGCAGAGGCTGTCTAAGTATTGTTTATCTAGTGATATTCGCTCTAAATTGCCAAAAATATAATCTTCCAATCTGTCGGCGCTGACCTGTTTTGTTGTGCAGCTTCCCCATTCCCGCTTAAAAGTATCGGTACAGCGGTAGTAATAATATCGCTTTAGTTTTCGGCCGTTTCGTTTGTTGGTATAGCATGGTGTCATATGGGAGTCACATTCTTTACAGCGGATAAGCCCGGCAAGGGCGAAATTTTTATAAAGTTTCATGGTGCGCTTTTTGTCTTTGTGAATCTTCTGAGCTTGGCCAAAGACTTCTTCTGAGATAATCGGCTGATGAATACCTTGTGTGGTTTTACCGGCATATTTTACTTTTCCGATGTAAACTGGATTCTGAAGGATGTAGGTAATTGCGGTTTTTAAAAACGGTTTACCGTTGCGGTAAGTTACTCTCATTGCTTTTAGTTTTTCATAGACACT
>JAWOBO010000058.1:0-10460 GCA_046484225.1 Candidatus Omnitrophota bacterium
GCCGAAGAAGATTTTGCCGACAGTATAATCAAAATAGTAAAAAACTATTAGGGGACGTTTCCCTCGTTTATAACCTTTTGTTATCCAAGGGGTTATAAACTGGCATTTTCCGTTTATTTTCGGAAAGCACTACTTTATAACTCCTTTATCTGCAGTAACTTATAACAGAGGGAAACGTCCCCTTTTAAGCACGAAGCAATCTCTTTATGGTGTCATCCTGAGGAGCAAAGCGACGAAGGATCTCATTCACCGTAGAGATTCTTCGTCCGCCTTTGGCGGACTCAGAATGACACCGAACAAGACAACATGATTGCAACCCATCTTTAAAAGTGGTATATTTTAAGGGGAAGGTTATGAAAATTAGGGTAAAAAAATCAGTAACATTAGCAGAATTGATGATTGCTATTGCTTTTATTGCAGTAGCTTTAGCATCTATTATGGGGCTTTTTATAGCTTGTTCTAAGCTTAACAGCCAGAGTCGAAATATGACTCGAGCTGTAACTCATCTTGAATATGTGTTAGAGCAAGTTAAAGGAGAATCAAGCTTGAATAATTTGAAAAATAAAATTGATAATGGAAATTGGAATTGGGTTGTTGATGATGTCACCAGCCAAGGCCTTCAATCTTTATCAAATGAAAATATTTCAGTTTGTTGTTATGATTCAGGCAGCGATAGCTGCTTGGCAAATTGTCCAGATCAAGATTTTTTAGATATTTTTGCGCAAGTTCAATGGAAAAGTCGGGAAGGCAGAGATATAAGTTTTAGCTTAAGAACTTTAGTGACAGAATATGAGTAGAAAAAAAAGTTTTACCTTAATGGAGGTATTGATAGTAATAGCTATTTTAGGTATTGTTATGACAACAGTTTCTCAGATATTTATACAAGGCCAAAAAATGTGGGGCCAGGACTTGGCATTGGTTGAGTTACAACAAAAAGTGCGCATAGCATCACAGAGGATGAGACAAGATATAAGAGAGGCATCTTCGGTGTCTATTTTAGATGGTGGAGAAAAAATTAAATTTTCTGGTATAGAATATTATCTAGACAACCAAAATTCACAGATTAAAAAAGCTAATGGTAGCACTAGTATAATAGCAAACAATATTACTGATTTAAATTTTTCCTTAAATGACGGAATTGTGATAACAGTAGAAGCTCAAAAAAAAGGCGGCCAAAGAGTCCAGGTTTTTTCTTTAAAAACAAAGGTAAATTTAAGAAATGAATAAAAAAGCCACAGCCTTAATTTTAACTATTATTGTAAGTGTAGTTTTAGCTATCTTAGGTATTTCTTTTCTTTTGGTTGGTATAAATGAGAAAAACTTGGTAGAAAGATATAAATACTCTACTAAGGCTTTTTGGATTGCTGAAGCTGGCCTTGCTCAAGCTTATCAAGATATTACGAATAATTATTCCACGTGTCCGGCGGTTGAATCTTCCTGGGGAGGGGCATCTAATGATAGCTTTGGAGGCGGTAGTTATTTAGTAACGGTAACTTTAGAAGGTAACTTAAAACTTACTTCAACTGGAACTTATAAAACTGTTTCTAAAGAAGTCAGTGCAGAACTTACTTGTGTACCTTCTCCTTTTGAAAATACTCTTTCAGTGGGCGGTGATCTCGACCTTACTGCTTTAGCTGCTATAATCCATGTTAATGGTAAAACTCGTTATTCAGGTAATTACAATGAAAGTACATTTTTTGGAAACGCCGATTTTGAAGATTTGCAACAGGAACCTGATACAAACAAAACAACTCTTGAAGTTCCAGATTATGACAATAATGGAGTATCTGATGAATTTAATGATTATAAATTGTATTCTCGTGAAGCAACTCAAGATCATGCTCAAGGAGAAATAGATTTTGAAGGAACTGATTTTTATGTTGATGATAAAGTAGTTTATAAAAAAGTAGAAGCAGGTGATAATGTAAATATATTTCCTCATCAAAGTTTAGTAGGAAAAGAGGTAATTTATATTGAAGGGCCTGAAAATGAAGGAGATGTAAATATTTATCTTGATGGAAATTGGCAGGATGATGAAGATTTAACGGTTATTTCAACTGGACAAGTGCATTATATAGAGCCTTTACAGACTTCTAGAGAGTCACGTTTAAGTGTCATTTCTTGGGAAGGTTATAAAGAAAGTTCAGTATTTGTTGGATACCATGAGAGCGTAGTTTTTACTCATGGAGATGCAGAATTTGAAGATCTTCTAGATATTGGGTATTTCACCGGAAATATAATTGCCAACGGAGATGTAAGTTTGCTAGAACTTTTTACTCTAGATTATTGGGATTTTTCCGATAGAGTAATAAATGGGGATATCCCACCAGGTTTTAGTAAATTTGTTGGCCAAATTTTGACTGATAATCTTTCAGATTGGCAGGAGAATTAAATTTATGGCTAAAATAAGTAATAAGAAAAAAATATTTGTTGTAATATTTACAATGGTAATTGCTGCTTTTTTTCTTCTAAGGCAAAAAGAAGAACCAGTAAAAGAGCAGAAAAAAGAAACAATCGAACAAAAAACAGAAAAACAAGTTGAAGCAACAGGAAGTGATTTTGGCAGCCCAAGCGACTACGGCATAGTAATTTTTAAAGAGTATCAGGAACCAGCCAGCCAAGAAGAGTGGAATCAGCTTTTTGGTAAAAAGGTTAAAGAATTAAAATCTCAGTTTTCTGAAGAAAAATGGGATAAGGTTCAAGCCAAAATAGCAGAAGACCCTAAAAAAACCAAAGAAAAAATAGAAAAAATTAATAAAAAGCTCAAAAATTACAGAGAAATTCTTAAAAAAAATCCGTTTGATCAAAAAGCCAAAGAAAAAATACAACAGCTAATGATATTAAAGGCAATAGCTAATGAGCTTCCTGATAAAAAAAACAAGTAATGATGCATTTTTTAAACTCGCAATTGACACACCTTTAAAATAGTGGTAATCTTATAAACAATGGGGATTAAATTTTCTACAACTCATCTTAGTTTACGGAGAAGGATTTGGATTGCCGTATCTTTAGTTTCAGTAATTCCTGCCGTTGTGGCTTTAAACTATTTTTTTGGGTATTACGTCTCTTCAATTGCCACTGCAATTTTGATCCTTCTTATAGTTTTAGGGTGGTGGATTATCATAGAGATTTCAAGATCTATCTATAAAGTTCATAATCAATCTCGAAAAACTCTACAAAATATGGGTGAAGATCTTCCAACTATGCCTGATGAAGTGCAAAGCTTGGAAGAAGTTATTAATCTTTTATCCAGTAAAGTAAAAACGGGTTTTGAAGAGTTACGAGAGTTTGGCCACAAAACCGAGCAATTAAATCGGGAAGTATCAAAAAAAGTTCTTATTTTATCTACAATTTTGCAGGCAAATGATCTCTATTCGAAGGATACTCCGGCTGAAGAAGTTGTCCAATTTCTTACTTATCATCTTAAAAATTTACTGGTGATGAAAGTTGCTTTTTGCCTGTTACAATCTCATTACTCAGATAATTTAAGGGTGGTTTCAGCTCTGGGCATAGACTATAAAAAGATAGAAGAGGCGCTAGCTGAAAGAAAAAATACTATTGAGAATATAAAAAAGATGGTGGTTGTGGATAAACAAAACAAAGCGCCGCTTCATCTTAAATGGGGCCAGGATTTAGATATTAAAAATCTTATACTTTTCCCGGTTGTCTCCAAAGGTGTAACTATCGGATTGGTAGGAATAGGGACTAATCGCAAAGATTTTATTTTTCAAAAAGATGATATAGATGTATTGAACCTTTTTTCCCAAAATGTTACTTTAATCTGGGAATATGAGAGAGTGTCTTCGAAGGTAGAAGAACTGGAGATGTTTGATGATTTAACCGGTCTTTATAATTTAAAAATGGTTAAAAAAAGGCTTAATGAAGAAATAAGAAGAGGAGTGGTCTATCAAAGGCCGTGCGGATTTGTGGCAGTAAAAATTAAAAATTATATAGATCTTCAAAAAGAGTTTGGAACTATTGAAGCTGAAAGAGCAATTAAAAAGACATCCAAAACCATCAAATCAGTTATAAGGCCAATTGATGTTGGAGGTAGGATTTCATCTGATACTTTAGCGGTTATTTTAGTTGAAAAAAATAGACGACAGTCGCAAAAGCTCTCCGATATTCTAAAAGAAAGCTTAGAGAAAAGCTGTAGTGATAAAGTAAAATTAGATTTTTGTGTTGCTGAAAGTCCAATAAATGGCGTAACCGCTGAAGAGATCCTATCATTTGTCCAATCTAAGTTTGAATAAACCAATGAAGCCCAAAAAAAATAAAAATAAGCCTTTAGGCCAGATTTTAGTCGAACGCGGGATAATTACAAACTCTCAGCTCCAGAAATCCCTTACAGTCCAACAACAGCAAGGGGGATTAATTGGGGAAATAATTGTAGATTCGGGTTTTGCTAAAGAAGAAGATATCGCTCATTGTCTTTCTTTGCAGTTTGGATATCCTTATCTGCCTTTAGAAAACTATGAAGTATCAGAAGAAGTCTCAAAGCTAATTTCCCAGCATGTATGCAATCACTATTGTCTTATTCCTATTGATAAAGTAGAAAATTCATTGACTATCGCTATGGCTAATCCCTTGAACTCCCAAGCGATAGAAGACTTAGAAGATGCAACCGGATGTGATATTCAAGTTTTTGTTGCTACCCCTTCTGATATTAGGGCGGGGATAAAAAAGCTTTCCGAGCAAGATCAAAATAAGGGTGGAGAAAGTAAGTAGGGATATAGCAGTATTGCTGAACTATTGTTAATTTTTTAAGATTATGGCAAAATTAAAAATCACAGATTATTTGGTTAAGCAAGGCTATTTAACCAAAGAAAATTTAGACAACCTTCTGGATTTAAGAAAAAAAAAAGATTCTTCGTTAGCGGAATTAATTATAAAACTAGGCTACATAAAAGAACAGAAGCTAGTTGATATATTTTCTAACTACCTTTCAATCCCCCGGGTTCAGGTAAAAAATTTAAAAATTCCTAAGCAAATTTTAAATATTATTCCCAAAGAAATCGCCCGCCATCATAGCCTTATCCCTATAAGTAAAATCGGAGAAGTTTTGACTATTGCGATGGCCAATCCTTTGGATTTATTAGCTGTAGATGATATTAGAAAAGTTACCGGATGCCAAATTAATCGAGTAGTTGCTCCTTTTTCCGATATAAGAGAGGCTGCAGCCGTTCATTATTCGCCGGAACCGGGTGAATCTTTAGATAGCATAATCAAAGATCAAAAAGTTGATAATCTTGAAATTATCCGTACTAAGAAAAAAGAAGTTTCAGAAAGAGAGATAACAAAATCTGTAACTGAAGCTCCGGTAATTAAGTTTACAAACTCGGTTTTGACTAAAGCCGTCTTAGAAAAAGCTTCGGACTTGTTAATTGAACCATTAGAAGATAAAGGCAGGATTAGGCTGCGCATAGATGGGGTGTTACAGGAGGCTGGCAGCTTTTCAAAAAAAATGCATCCTTTTGTAATCTCGCGAATAAAAGTTATGTGTAATCTAAACATTGCCGAACATCGTCTTCCCCAAGAAGGAAGATTTAGAAGAAAGATTGCCGGAAGGGATGTAGATTTTAGGATATCAATTCTTCCTTCTAGTTCCGGAGAAAAATGCGCGATAAGAATTTTAGATAAAACCACAGCTCTTCTAAATTTGGATTTTTTAGGTATAGAAGAAGATGTTTTAAAACAAATAAAAGAAGATAGCCTAAGGCCTCACGGTTTGATTTTAGCTTGCGGGCCGACCGGATCAGGCAAAACCACCACTCTTTATTCGATAATTAACCATATCTATACTCCTGAAAAAAATATAGTAACCGTTGAAGACCCGGTAGAGTATCAGCTTAAAGGCATAAACCAAGTAAGTATTAATCCTGCTATCGGCCTCACTTTTGCTAAATGTTTGCGTTCAATCTTACGCCAGGATCCGGATGTGATAATGATCGGAGAAATCAGAGATTCAGAAACTGCTGATATGGCTATAAAATCAGCTTTAACTGGACATCTGGTTTTATCTACTTTACACACGACAACAAGCGCGGGTTCTGTAACTCGCCTAACCAATATGGGGGTCGAACCTTTTTTAACTTCATCAACTCTTATTGGAGTTATCTCTCAAAGGTTGGTTAGAAAGCTTTGTCCTAAATGCAAACAAAAGATGCCTTTTTCTGAAAAAATTATCGAAAAATATGGTATCAAGCATGGGGAAATTTTATACCGGCCTGTTGGCTGCCGTCATTGCCAAAATACAGGCTATAAGGGCAGGCTTTCTTTGACAGAATATCTTAGGGCTACTTCTTCCATTAGAAAGCTTATAAATAGTTCTTCTTCGGAGGCTCAAATAAAAAAAGAATCCCGCGATGAAGGGATGAGAACCTTAAGAGAAGATGGGATGGTTAAAGTTAAAGCGGGGACGACTTCTTTAGAAGAAGTTATAAAAGTAACTAGCGCGGACCAATTATTAATCAAAGGATGAAGATTTTAATCTTGAACCTTTATCCTTAAAGAGAGCAAGCTGAAAGCCTGTAATCTATTATGACTATAAAAGAAAAACTTACTAAATATATAAATGACAAAAAAGGGATAGAGGAAAAAAAGATTAAGGAAGTCTCTAGGAAAGCTAAAGACTATGATACCCTTAAGAAAGATATTATCGCTAATAAACTATTAAGCGAAGAAGAGTTTCTCCTTTTTTTATCAAAAGAATTAGGGCTCCCCTTTATTGATTTAGAAAAATATAAATTAAGTTCAGAGAGTAAAAAGTTAATGCCTAAAGAATTTGCTCTAAGGCATCAAGTAGTTCCTCTTTGTAAAATAGGAGGAGCCTTAACTTTAGCTTCTTCTAATCTTCTAGACTTAATAGTCCAAGATGACCTAAAGATTATTGCAAAAGCTGAAAGGATAGATATTGTCTTATGCCGCCAGCAAGATATAACTAGAGTTTTAACCAGGCTCTTTAAAGATACTAATGAAATTACCGATACCCTCAATCAGCAGGACAAGGTAGAACAAGAGCAACAAGAAACAGATAGAATTGATTTAGAGAGTTTAGTTACAGAAAGTAACCGGCCTCCGATAGTCAGGGCAATTGATTTAATAGTTTATACAGCTCTTAAGAAAAGGGCCTCAGATATTCATATTGAACCTCACCAAGATCGGCTGTTGGTTAAGTACCGTATAGACGGTATCTTACACGAAGAGTTTAGTTTCCCCAAGAAAAATCAGGATGCTGTAATTGCCCGGCTTAAAATAATAGCGTCTTTAGATATTACTGAATCCCGGGTTCCTCAAGACGGCAGGTTTAAAGTAAAGTTCCAGGATAGAGAAATTGATTTTAGGGTATCAAGCCTGCCTTCGCACTTTGGTGAAAAGTTTGTTCTTCGGGCTTTAGATAAAGGTAATCTTTCCGTTGGGCTTGATAAATTGGGATTTTCTCCCGCGCCTCTTAAACTTTTTAAAAAATCCGTGGAAGCTCCTTTTGGGATAGTGTTAGTTACCGGGCCGACTGGGTCAGGCAAGTCAACTACTCTTTATTCGGTTATAAGTCAATTTAACCAGCCGGATAAAAATATTGTCACAATTGAGGATCCGGTTGAATATCAGCTAGAAGGGATAACTCAAATTCAGGTCAATCCGGAAATTGGGTTAACTTTTTCGCAAGGGTTGCGTTCTGTTTTGCGCCAGTCCCCGGATATCATAATGGTAGGAGAAATCAGAGATTCAGAAACGGCTGATATTGCTATTAAGGCTTCTTTGACCGGTGAGCTAATATTTTCTACCTTACATACAAATAGTGCGGTAGGAGCAATTACTCGTCTGCGGGATATGGGGGTTGAACCGTTTCTTTTAGCCTCTTCTTTAATTGCCTCAACTGCGCAAAGATTAGTTCGGAGATTATGCCCTAAATGCAGGCAAGAATATAAGTTGGATAAAGATACCGTAGAGAGGCTAAAATTAGAGAAATTTTTTAAGGGGAAAAATCACCAGCCCAAACTATATAAAGCAAAGGGATGTTCTTTTTGCAATCATTTAGGTTATAAAGGAAGAGTAGGGTTGCTTGAGGTTATACTCCTGGATGATAAAATAAAAGAGATGATTATCAAGGGAGGTTCAGAACAGGATATAATTAACTACTCTATGCAGGCTAATAATTTTATTTCATTAAAAGAAGACGGGTTGTCTAAATGCCTAGACGGCACAACCTCTTTAGAAGAAGTAATCCGAGTCGCCTCCGAATAAAAGGATAAAGTAGGGGCTGGGCTTGTCCCAGCCCTAAAAGATTATGGAAAATTTTTCTTATACAGTAAAGAATCAAGAAGGCGAAATTTTAAAAGGTACCATTGAAGCTGAATCAGAAGATGCTTTAGTTGAACACCTTCAAGAAAAAGAGTTTATAATTTTATCAATTAAGAAGCAGAAGAAAAAAACAAAAGCTAAAAAAGGAAAAGTAAGCACTGATAATTTAGTAGTTTTTTCCCGCCAGCTTACAACTTTAATCGAGAGCGGAATTCCTGCCGTAGAAGCTTTAGGCATATTGGAAGATCAAATAGAAAATCCTTATTTTAAACTAGTGATTTCTTCTGTTTTAAAAGATGTAAAAGAGGGTATGTCTTTTTCAAAAGCTTTAATGAAATACCCGCATGTTTTTCCTGAGATTTATTTGAGTATGGTTGAGGCTGCCGAAATTTCCGGAAACTTGCCGGAAGTCCTAAACAGAGTTTCGGTTTATTTAGAAAAAAGCAGCGCTTTACGCAAAAAAGTAAAAAGCGCTCTTTACTATCCGGCTGCAATTGTAATTATGGCCATAGTTATTACCGGGTTTTTAATGTTTAAGGTAATCCCTACTTTTAAACAGATATTTGCCAGTTTAGGTGGTGAACTGCCTCTTCCTACCCAGATTTTAATATCAGTATCAGACCTTCTAACTAAAAAAGAAACTTTAATCGCAGCGCTGGGAATTATATTTTTAGGCGGTTTTGGCCTAAAAAAATATATAAATACTCCTAAAGGTAAGTTGAATTTTCACCGCTTTATACTTAAACTTCCTTTAGTAGGAGAATTAATTCGCAAAGTTGCTTTAGCTAACTTTTCTCGCACTTTTGCCACTTTGATGCGCAGCGGAGTTTCTGTTATCCAGGGGCTAGATATAGTTGCTAAAACTTCCGGTAATAAAGTAATTGAAGAGGCGGTCTTAAAAGCAAAAAAATATATTCAGCAAGGCCAGCCTATTTATGTGCCCTTAGAAGAAAGCGGGGCTTTTCCTCCGATGGTGGTTAAGATGATTGCTGTAGGAGAACGCAGCGGCCGGCTGGAAGGGATGCTTTTAAAAATTGCTCAATTTTATGAGGAGCAAACTGATGCTATGGTGGCTGGGTTATCCAGCTTGATTGAGCCGATAATTATTGTATTTTTAGGGGTAGTTGTCGGCGGAATTGTTGTTGCTTTGTTTTTGCCGATTCTTAAAATTACCCAATACCTTGGCGGCGCCTAACGCATTGGGAATCATGGTTCCGATGGACGAGAGACGATGGACGAAATAACGATTCGTCTGTCGTCCTAACGAAGTGATCGTCTGTCGTCCTTCGGAATGGGGCTAAAACAATTCCAACGTCATTGCGAGGAGCGACTAACGGAAGTCCTGAGCGAAGCGACGAAGCCTACCTGCCGGTAGGCAGGCAATCTTTCTATGCTGTCATCCTGAGCCAGCTTCTTTTGTCATCCTGAGGAGCGAAGCGACGAAGGATCTCATTTATCGTAGGGATTCTTCGGCTTCGCCTCAGAATGACCAAAAGAAATTCAACATTATTGACATCCGAAAAAGGATATGCTACACTTTATTTGTGTTCTTTATATTATCATTATTACCAAATGGCTCAAAACTAAGGAGGTGAGAAAAGAAAGAGCCGCAGGATTTAACCAAAAGGAGGTTTTTTATGTTCTCTAAAAGAAAAGGTTTTACTTTAGTTGAAATCATGATTGTGGTCGCAATCATTGCACTTTTAGCCGCAATCGCCATTCCGAACTTGCTTCGCTCTCGCTTGAATTCAGCTGAAGCTAATGCGCAAGCCACTTTAAAAACTATTTCTACTGCTTTTGAGTCTTATGCTGCTGCCAATGGAGATTATGAAATTACGGTTGCTGATTTAGCCGATGAAACTCCACCTTACCTAAATGAAGATTATACTGATGCTGATGAGCAGCCTATTCAAGGATATGAATTCACTTGTCCTACCGACGATGATGCTAGTGCTTATATTTGCTCAGCAGAGCCGCAAGGAGCTTTTGCAGATGAAGGAAGAGCTTTCACTATCTGTACCGGCGGGGTAACTCCTGATCCTTCCGCTGCCGGGGAAGCTGCTCCTGCTTGTCCGTAAGGAGAAATAGCTTCTTTTTGATTTAGCAATTCCAAGCCGCCTCAAACCGAGGCGGGTTTCTTAATACCCCCTTTATCACAC
>JAWOBO010000026.1:0-4774 GCA_046484225.1 Candidatus Omnitrophota bacterium
AGTTTTCCGGTTTATTTGCAAGCAGCTGTCTCATCCCTTTTTGGCAGAAAGGCTACTTTTGGGATAACTTCGAAAGCAAAGGGCAATTTTGTATCTTATTTTAAATTATGGCCGCAAATTTCACTTTTATGTTTAAATTACGTTGCTATTGTTTGGGGGATGAACCGGTTTATTTATCAACGCGACCCAGCTGTAGCGATTAATGCTTTTTGGGCTTTTTATCATTTCTTGCTTTTAGCTTCTATTTTTTATTTTAACGAAAAAATTATTCCTAAAGCTTTTTTAAAAAAAATTGCTAAAGAGAGAATAGTTGATTATCAAGTTTTAGAGGCAAATCGCCCCCAACCTGAATTAAACGCTCGGAATTGGCCGGTTTGTTTTGCAACTAAGCTGCCGGATCGGCTAAAAGAGGGAACATTGCTGATGGCCAAGGTAAAAAATAGAGAAGGGGAGCAGCTAATATTTGACGCAGAAGTTACCTGGGTCAGCCCAAGGAAGCGGTTTGGCGGTTATGCTACTGGCTTTGGAGTCACTAAGGCTTCAGCAGAAATTATTACTCAATTAAGGAAATTAGTAAAAAAATGATTCAGAAAATTAAATTAACAAAAATTATTCTTATTCTTATTCTTATTTTGCTTTTCTTTTTTTATTCTGTATATATGGAACAACTAGGTAAAAATAATTATTGTTTAACGGGTGCTTTTTTGGCAGATCGGCCCACCAGAAACGAGATCCAAGAATTTCGAAATAACTATGGTAAAAAGCCATATTTAGTGATGGTTTTTATTGATTGGGGAAACTTTATCGAGGAAGATGTCTATCAAGATATTTTTGCCGCCGGTTCGGTGCCCTTTATCACTTGGGAGCCTTGGCAAGCTGAAACTAAAGCCGGGATTGAGTTTGACCAAATTTTAAGCGGAGAGTATGATCAATATATAATTAAATTTATAGAGAGGATTACTAAATTTAAAAAATTAGTTTTTTTACGTTTTGCGCATGAGGCAAGTGGCAATTGGTATCCCTGGGCCGGGAAAAAGGTGGGAGCTGCGAAGTTAATCGCTGTGCAAAGATATCTTAAGGATTTAGTGGATAAGCAAGGTCCGAATCAGGTCAAGTGGGTGTTTTCGGTTAATTGGCAGGATATACCGGCAGATAAAGATAATTTTTTCATGAACTATTATCCGGGCAAAGACTACGTTGATTATTTTGGCATTGACGGTTATAATTGGGGTGATACACAGGAGTGGAGCCAGTGGATGGAATTTGGAGAGATTTTTAAAGAGCCTTATCAAATTATAACTTCTCAAACAAATAAACCGATTATAATTTCTGAATTTGGCTCAGCTCAATCCGGTGGAAATAAAGCGAAGTGGATAAAAAATGCTTTCAAAACTATCAAAAAAATGAAAAGGATTAAAGGTTTTGTTTTGTTTAATCTAGATAAGGAAGCAGCTTGGCGATTTCGGCCTCAAAGTGCGGCGGGCAAGCAACTTAAAAAGGAACTAAAAGAGCCTTATTTTTGGGAGAAAGGAAGAGATGAATAAAAAAGAACTTATTCGACTTTTGAGAGAAGCCTTGCTTGGTGAAGAAAAAGCAGTTCCAATTTATACTAAACATCTTGATTCAGCTCTTTTTTGGACGGGATTAGGTAAAGAAAAATCAGAAGAGATCCAGAGAATTTTTAGCCAATTGGCAAAAGATTCAAAAAAACACAAAGAAGTTGTTGAAAATATTATCAAACGGTTGGAAGAATAAATAATGCTTTCTAAACAAGATTACAAAGAGTACCTGGATCAGATGCTTGAACTGGAAGAAAAAATGGTAGGAGTTTACGGGAATTTAGCAAATAAAGTTAACAACCAAGAACTGAAGAAAATTTTTACCAGGATCAAAGAAGATGAAATAAAACATGCAGCATTAGTGTATAAAATGAAAAAAATAATTATCGAGGAAGATAATTAACCTTTAAAAAAAATGAAACAAAGATTGAATCGTAATATTTTAGTTTGGTTTTTATTATTTGCGCTGGTAATTATTGCCGTAAATCTTTTATCTTTATATCAGTTGCACCGAATTGATCAGCCAATTAGCAAAGAATTGCCAAAAGATGTTCAGGATCTAGAAGAAATGACAAGGATAGAGTATTTGGCTCACCTAATCAGGTATTATGATGAAGTGTTAACCCAATCGGCGAGAAACTATGCTTTTACTGCTGATAAAAAGTGGAAAGAGCGGTACGAAAGCATTGAGTCTAAGCTTGAGCAGACAATCAGGGAGGCGGTAGCTAAGGGTGATGAAATTGATCAAGAACTTTTTAAAGCTATTAATAAGGCTAATAAAACCTTAGTCGGTCTTGAGCGTCAAGCCTTGGAATTGGTTGAAGGAAACAATCAGGAAAAGGCAGTTTCTATTTTAGAAAGTAAAAAATATCAAGAAAATAAAGATCAATACCAGACAGCTCTTGACAGTTACCGCAAGCGCAGAGAAAGGGAACAGCAAAAAGCACTTTCTACTTCGAGTGAAGACCTCACCAAAACAATAAATATTTTAAATAGAATCACCACACAAGGTTTCTATCTTTTTGCTGCTTCTTTATTTCTCATTTTTTTAGTTTTATTTTTGTTCGGACGATTTTTAAGAAACACAATTTCTAAACCATTGGATAAATTGGTAAGTGTTATTAAAAAATCTGGTAAGCAAGGGAAAGCTGTTGAATTTAGTTCTGGATTAATAAAACGGAAAGATGAAATCGGAGAGTTGGCGGTAAGTTTTCAAAAAATGTGGCAGGATCTAGAAGAAACTACAGTTTCAAAAGAAAAATTAAAGAAAAGTCAAATGAGGTTTAAAGCTTTATTTGAATCATCCAGAGACGCGATTATGGTAACCGACCCTGACTCTTATAGATTTAGTGATGCAAACCAGGCTACCCTGGATATGTTCAAGGCAAAAAATAAACAGGAGTTATTTTCTCGAGGGCCGGGGGGCTTGTCTCCTTTAAAACAGCCGGATGGTTCGAATTCGAGCCAAAAAGCTAAAAGAATGATTAAAAAGGCGGTAAAGGAGGGAACATCTATTTTTGAATGGGTTCATAAAAGAATGGATGGAACTACTTTTCCAGCACAAGTAAGGTTGACCAGAATGATATTGGAAGGAAAAACTGTGGTTCAAGCTATTGTTCGCGATGTGAGCCAGCAAAAAGAGACTGAAAATAAACTAAAAGAAAGAGCCAAGGAGTTTGGTTGTTTATCTAATTTAGCAGAAATTGTCGAAGAGCCGGGTATTAGCTTAGAAGAAATATTAGCCAAAACAGTGGAGGTAATACCGCCTGCTTTGCAATATTCCAGTAGTGCTTCGGCTCGGTTAAGGTATGAGGGGAAAGAATATCAAACTGAAAACTTCAAAGAAACCAATTGTAAATTAAAAGAGGATATTTATGTTAATTCAAAAAAGGTTGGTTTTATCGAAGCCTGTTATTCCCAAAGTATACAAGATGAAAAAGGCAAGTGTCCTTTCTTGGAAGAAGAAAATACTTTATTTAGGCTCATAGCGGAACGGTTGGGAAGAATTATCGAACGAAAAAAAGCCGAAGAGTTTTTAGAAGAAGCTAAAAATAAATTCAGTAGTTTAGTTGACAATGTTCCTGGGGCTATTTATCGATGCGCTAATGATCTAAAATGGACTATGAATTATGTTAGTGATGAAATTAAAACAATATCCGGATATTCTGCTAGTGATTTTATAGGCAATAAAATAAGAACTTACGAAAGCATCATTTACAAGAAAGATAGAAATTTAGTAAATGAAACAATTCAAAAAGCTATACAAGCAAGAAAACCTTATAATATGGAATATAGAATAGTTAATAAAGACGATAAAGTTAAATGGGTAGGTGAGAGAGGAAAAGGTATATTCAATAAAGATAAGGAGTTGGTTTGGCTGGATGGTGTTATTTTTGATATTAGTTTACAAAAAGAAGCAAAAGAGAAATTAGAAACAGCGATAAAAATAAAATCAGATTTTTTATCCACAGTTTCTCATGAGCTTCGGACTCCGCTTGCAGCAATTAAAGAAGGGATAAATATAGTCTATGATCAATCAGCCGGTAAAATCAATAAGGAGCAAAAAGAATTTCTTGATATCTCTAAAAGAAATGTGGATCGCTTGGCTCGTCTTATAAATGATGTCTTAGATATTCAAAAACTTGAATCGGACAAAATGGAGTTTGATTTGAAAGAAAATGATATAAATAGCATAATTAAAGAAGTTTTTGAGACGATGAAGCCGCACGTAGCCAAAAAACAACTTCAATTTAAATTGAATCTTGATGAAAATATTCCCAAAATGAAAGTCGATCGAGATAAATTGATTCAAGTGATTACCAATTTAGTAAGCAATGCAATTAAATTTACCGAGCGAGGTTCAGTAACTATTAACAGCTTGCTGGAAAAGAATGCAGCAAAGGTTTGGGTAGAAGACACTGGCCCGGGGATAAAAAAAGAAGATATAGCGAAATTATTTAAAACTTTTCAGCAACTTCAAACGGGAAAAGGTCGGAAAACCGGTGGGACCGGCTTAGGGTTGGCAATTTGTAAGGATATAATTAACAAGCACCGGGGTAAGATATGGGTGGAGTCAGAATTGGGCAAGGGTTCAAAATTTATTTTTTTGCTACCGATCAAAGAAAGACGGGCTTAAAAGAAGAGGGGAAGATGAGTAAAAAGATTTTAATCGTAGACGATGAACCGGATATTTTAAAAATCGTAATTTTTCGACT
>JAWOBO010000044.1:0-19320 GCA_046484225.1 Candidatus Omnitrophota bacterium
CCTTCAGAAACCGAAGAAGATTTTAATCAAACTAAAGATTTGGTAGAAAAAGTAGGTTTTAAATATGCTTTTATTTTTAAATATTCTCCCCGCCTTAGAACTAAAGCAGCAAAGTTAAAAGACGATGTGCCGGAGGATGTAAAAAAAAGGCGGCATAAGGAGCTGCTTGATTTGCAGAAAAAGATTTCCAAGACTGTATAATCCAGAAGATATGTTGGCAAACACTCAAGAAACAAATTTTCTTCGCGCCAGTATGATTTTTTCTGTAAGTTGGAGCCGGAAACGCAGAAAAATGTCTAAAAACCAGCTCCTGGCCTTCGGAGTCGCTGGTTTTCTTAACACCATTTTTCTGCTAAAATCATAAAGCGCTCAAAAATTTGTTTCTTTTGTAACATCAGCAATTCATATGTCAAAGAAAGAAGTTATTTTTATTGTTGGTCCTACCGCTACCGGAAAAAGCGATGCTGCTTATTTTTTGGCAAAAAAAAATAAGGCAGAAATTATATCTTGTGATTCGATGCTGGTTTATAAAGAGCCGGATATAATTACCGCAAAGCCTTCTCAAAAGGTTCTTGGTGATATCCCGCATCATTTTATAAATTTAATTTCAGTTACCGAAAAATACAGCGTCTACGATTATTATAAGAAAGCAACTAAGAAAATTAAAACCCTTTATAACAAAAATATCCCGGTGATTGTCTGTGGAGGGACAGGGCTTTACTATAAGGCTTTGTTGGATGGAATTTTTGAACAAGTTGGAAAAGATAGTAGTTTGCGCAAAGAACTTGATAAACAGGCAGAAAAAGAAGGCTTGCAAAAACTCTATAAACAATTAAAAGCAGTTGACCCCAAGGCTACAGAAAAAATTTCTCAAAACGACCGAAAAAGAATTATCCGGGCGCTTGAGGTTTATCGATTAACCGGTAAACCGATATCAGCTAAGAAAAAAGAGGCTAAAGGCCTCTGGGGGGAAACTCCGGTTAAGGTTTTTGGCTTGAGATTAAGCCGGGATAATTTATATCAAAAGATAAATAAACGAGTGGAGCAAATGTTTGATCAAGGCGCAGTAGATGAAGTTAAGAAATTACTGTGCAAAGACCTAAGTATTACTGCTGAAAAAATTATTGGCATCAATGAAATAAGAGATTATTTAGAATCCAACCAGAGTCTTGATCAGGCCAAAGAGAAGATAAAACAAAATACGCGCAGGTTTGCTAAGCGCCAAATCACTTGGTTTAAGAAAGATTCGCGCATAAAATGGGTGAATGCAGGAAATAAAACCATTGACGAAATCACGAGCGAAATAAAAAACAAAGTTTGAACTCAAAAGCTCTAAAACCTAGAAAATATTTAAAGATTTAGGGCGTTGGACGTTGGACATTGGACTTTGGACTAAAAAAACCATGATTGAAACTCGCAAAAAAGAAAAAGCACTTTTGGTAGTTGCAAAAACCAAAGAAGAAAGTTGGAGCAGAAAGATGTTGTCATCTGAGTTTAAGGCTTTGGTTTTATCGACTGGGATTGAGGTGGTAGAAATAATAGATTTTAATTTACATCAGCCAAATCCTTCTCTTTATATTGGTAAAGGAAAAGCTTCGGAGATAAAAGAGACTTTAGAGTTGAATGAGGTAAACGTTGTAATTTTTAACACTAATTTAAATTACAGCCAGCAAAGAAATCTTGAAGATATATTCCAAATAAAGACCTTAGATCGCACACAGCTTATCTTAGATATTTTTGCAAAACATGCTAAAACTAAAGAAGGAAGCTTGCAAGTCGAGTTGGCTCAGCTTCAGTATTTATTGCCGCGTTTGCGCGGTAAGGGGCTAATACTTTCACGCTTGGGAGGCGGAATTGGCACACTTGGGCCGGGAGAAACAAAGCTTGAGGTTGACAGGAGAAAGATTTCTGAAAAGATTACTCACATAAAACAAGAAATTAAACAAGTAAGCCAACAGAGAGATCTTGCCAGGAAAAAGCGTCAGCGAAAAAAGATACCAGTCTGTTCATTGGTGGGTTATACCAATGCTGGCAAGACTACGCTTTTTAATCTTTTAACTCAAAATCAGCAAAAAACTTCGTCTAATTTATTTACTACCCTAGATACAGTGACTAGGAAAACTAAAATTAAGGAGGGGATGGAGGTTATTATTTCTGATACTGTTGGCTTTATTCATAAGTTACCGCCGAATTTGATTGATGCCTTTAAGGCTACTCTAGAAGAGTTAAACTATTCGGATTTGTTGCTTCATGTCATCGATGCCAGCGCGCCTAATATAAGCCAGATAAGAAAATCTGTTGATCAGGTTTTGACAGAGCTTGACCTTAAAGAGAAAGAAAAAATTATTGTTTTTAATAAGATAGATAACCTAGATCAAATAACTTTAGAAAAAATGATAAGAAGCTACCCGGAAAGTATTTTTATTTCGGGTTTAACCGGAGAAAGGCTAGATGAGCTAAAAAAAGAAATTTATCGGCGGCTTTCTGAAAACTTTCTTGAGTTGATCGTTAAACTGCCCATTACCCGAATGGATGTGGTAAATTTTTTACACAAAAATAGTCAAGTATTAAAAACAAACTATGATAAAAAAAATGTCTCTTGTTGGGTGAGGATCTCTAAAACAAAACTACCTTTTCTTAAGAAACAAGATGTCGTGGTTAAAACTCTTTAAATATTTTTAAAAAATAATTTAAAATTTTTTAAAAAATAACTTGACAAAATTGTAATTATGTTATATAAAGAAAGTGTAAGGTGGTGGGTGAAAAGGATGAAATGGGAAGATTTAGAAAAACAATTAGATTTGGATATTCCCCTTGACGAGCCAGTTTTTCCTATTAATATTGTCTGTAAATTGCTCGATATACAATATTATCTTTTGCATGAAATTGTAAAGGAAGGAATATTAAAAGAAGAGAGGAAAAAGAAAAAAAAGCTTTTTTCCTTAAAAGATATGAAACAGCTAAAATATATAAAACACTTGGTTGAAGATGAAGGAGTTAATATCAAAGGGGTAAAAGTAATTTTAGAGTTAAAAGAAGAGGAGTGATTTTTTTTAGATTATTGTTAGCACTCTTGGCTTGGGAGTGCTAAAATAAAAGGAGGTGGTTAGCTATGAAACTTACTCCATATCATCGCGAAGATCCTTTTAGATTGCTCAAAGATTTCGGAACAGAGATTGACAAATTTTTCGAATCACCATTTAAAGGGTTGTCAAAGAAGGATAGTGATATAGCAATGCCTTCGCTGGATATTTCTGAAGATGAAAACAACATCTATGTTGATGCTGATTTACCTGGCTTTGAGCAAAAAGATGTTAAGGTAAAGATGAAGAGGGGTAATTTAATAGTCAGCGCAGAAAAGGAAAGTAAAAAAGAAAAAGAAAGGAAAAACTACTACCATTGTGAGCGGTATCAAGGTAGTTTCTATCGAGAAGTAAGCCTTCCCCAGGCAGTAGATGCCGGGCGGATAAGCGCTAAATATAAAAATGGCGTATTAAAGGTAACTTTACCTAAAAAAGAAGAAGAAAAAGAAAAGGAAGTTTCGATTGATGTTGAGTAAAATTAATTTGCACTCCCAAGCCGAAGGTGTTATTTTGTTAATAATTAGCCAATTAACCAAATTATGGATTTAAAAAAATTTACAATCAAAGCTCAAGAAGTAATCATTAAAGCCTTGGAAACTGCCCGTAACTATAAACATCAAGCTTTTAAGCCTGAACATATTTTGTATGCTTTGCTTGAAGATAAGAAAGGTATAGCTTATCAAATTTTAAAAAAAGTCGGCATAGATACAGATGGGCTTAGCAAGGTTGTTAAGGATTACCTTTTGTCTTTGCCAAAAGTTTCCGGCGATGCCGAGGAGGTTTATGCTTCTCAGGCTGCAGTTCAACTTTTAAATCAAGCTAAAGATAAAGCTAAGCAGTTAGGTGATCAATATGTAAGTTCAGAGGTTTTACTTTATGTGCTTTCTGAATCAAATAAAACTTTATTTTTTGATTATCTAGCTAAACAAGGCATTAAATCCGAAGATGTCTTGAGTGCTATCAAAGAAATACGCGGGGCTCATAAGGTAGATACTCAATCAGCGGAAAATAATTATCAAGCACTTGAGAAATTTGGCCGCGACTTGACAGAAATGGCCAAAAAAGGAAAGCTTGATCCGGTTATCGGCCGGGATAGTCAGATAAGACGCCTGATGCAGGTTTTGTCGCGGCGGACAAAAAATAATCCGGTTTTAATTGGAGAGCCGGGCGTGGGAAAGACTGCAATAGTTGAAGGCTTAGCTCAAAGAGTTGCTAAAGAAGATATTCCTGAAGGGTTAAAGAATAAAAGGATAGTTGCTCTGGATTTAGGGCTTTTGGTGGCTGGGGCAAAGTTTCGTGGTGAATTTGAAGAACGCCTGAAAGGGCTTCTTAAAGAGATTGAAGCAAAAGAAGGCGAAATTATTCTTTTTATCGACGAGCTTCATACAGTAGTAGGGGCTGGTTCAGCCGAAGGGGCTGTTGATGCCGCCAATATGCTTAAACCAGCTTTAGCCCGAGGAATATTGCGCTGTATAGGTGCAACTACCTTGGATGAATATAGAAAGCATATTGAAAAAGACGCTGCGCTTGAACGGCGTTTTCAACAAATTCAAGTTACTGAACCTTCTCCGGAGCAAACTATTGCAATATTACGTGGCTTAAAAGAAAAATATGAAGTTCATCATGGGGTAAGGCTAAAAGACTCTGCCTTGATTGCTGCTGCCATGCTTTCAGATCGCTATATAACTGGTAGATTTTTGCCAGACAAAGCTGTAGATTTAATCGATGAAGCTGCTTCGCATCTGCGGATAGAAATTGATAGTAAGCCAGAAGAGATAGATAAATTAGAAAGAAAGATCCTAGAGCTTCAGATTCAAAAACAAGCTTTAAAGAAAGAAAAAAGCAAACAATCTGAAAAAGAGCTTGAGCAAGTGGAAAAGAAGATTAAAGAGTTAGAAAAGGATTTAACTGAACAAAAAAAGCATTGGGAAAAAGAAAAAAATGTTATTACCCAAATTCGCAGCAAAAAAGAAGAGATTGATAATTTAAAAAATAAAACCGTTGAACTTCAAAAAGAAGGTAAGTTAGAAGAAATAGCTGAGATTAGATACGGTAGGATTCCAGAATTATCTACAAAAGTAGAGAGTCTTAATCAAGAGCTGGTTAAGTTACAAAAAACTAAAAAAATGCTTAAGGAAGAAGTCGACCAAGAAGATATAGCTCAAATTGTATCACGCTGGACTCACATTCCAGTTTCTCGCTTAATGGAAGAAGAAGTAAAGAAGCTTCTTCGCATGGAGGAGGAACTAAAAAAACGAGTAGTGGGCCAGGATAAAGCAGTAACTCTAATCTCTGATTGCATTAGAAGGGCACGTTCTGGTTTAGCTGATCCTAATAAGCCGTTAGGGTCATTTCTTTTTTCCGGCCCAACCGGCGTAGGTAAGACGGAACTCGCTAAAGCTTTAGCTCAGTTTTTGTTTGATACCGAAGAGGCTTTGATTAGTTTGGATATGAGTGAGTATATGGAGAAATTTGCTGCTTCTCGTCTTACGGGGGCGCCACCTGGCTATGTTGGTTATGAACAAGGTGGCCAGTTAACCGAAAAAGTAAGGCGGCAGCCTTATTCGGTAATATTGTTTGACGAAATAGAAAAAGCTCATCCGGATGTGTTTAATATTCTTTTGCAAATTTTAGATGAAGGCCGGCTTACTGATTCTCAAGGTAGAACTGTAAACTTTAAAAATACTCTGATTATTATGACTTCTAATATTGGAAATCAATTTTTTAATGATCCGCAGATTAAAAGAGAGATAATTGAAAGAAATTTGCATCAAGAGTTAAAAAAGCATTTTCGCCCAGAGCTGTTGAATCGCCTAGACAGCATTATTGTTTTTAACAGCCTAGAACTTTCTGATATTAAAAAAATAGTGGATATTCAGATGCAGACCGTAAAGAAAAGGTTAGCGGATAAAAATATTAAAATTGAACTTACTGCTGTGGTTCGTGACTTTTTAGCAGAAAAAGGTTTTTCGCCCGAGTATGGAGCCAGGCCTCTAAAGCGGGTGATTCAGCAGTTAATAGTTAATCCTTTGAGCGTGGATCTGATAAGGGGGAGATTTACCTCAGGCGATAAAATCAAAGTTAAAAAAGAAGGAAAACAAATATTTTTTGCAAAAGAAAATGGCCAAAAAAAAAGGGAGGATGAATGAAGGTAGAAATTTCACTTAAATATTTAAAAAAAAGCGAATTTATCGAAAATGTTTTAGATAGCAACATAGAAAAAATAAAACGAAAATTACAGATATTTAAAAAAGATGATCCGGTTCATCTTTCCGTGCATATTGAAAAGAATCCTCACAAACAAGAGTATTATTGCCGCTCCCATGTTTATTTGCCTAAAGCTAAAACGATTGTAGCTAATGAAAAAAGTAGAACCGAAGCAGCTGCAATCAATAAAAGCTTTCGTGGTTTAAATAGGCAGCTGCTTAAAGTGAAAACTAAGCTCGAGAAACATCTCCAGAAAAAAAGAAGCCGAAGATAAATCAGATAATAACTTGACACAAAAGGTTTGTATGCTAACATATTAGCACTCACCGTTTTAGAGTGCTAAATTAAAACTAGAAGAAATAACTAATTATGGGAAAAACTATAAATAAAAAAGAGAGAGAAGCAGAGGTTCTTGAGCTAATAATCAGTAGTTATATTCGGGAATCTAAGCCAATTAGTTCTAGCTATCTTTGCTGTGAATATGATCTTGAGTATTCTTCAGCAACTGTGCGCAATATCATGCATAGCTTAGAAGAAAGAGGGTTGATTGCTCACATTCATACATCTAGCGGAAGGGTCCCTACTAAAGAAGGTTTTAAGTATTACGTAGCAACTTTGAACCCGGAGCGCTTTGGTAGCTTTTATAATGTGGAATTAGATCTTTCTTCCTTAAACAGTTTGCATCAAATAATGGAGTATAGCTTGGATACACTTTCTTCTGCAAGCGGCTACACCTCTCTTTTAGGGATAAATGCTAAAGATAGTCGATTTTCTTTTCGGGGAACAAGATGTATTTTAAATCAACCGGAGTTTGAGGATATAGAAGTTTTGAGAAATATTTTTTATGCATTGGAAGTGAAGATCGATAAGCTCCAGAAGATCCTTTTTGACTTTATGAGCGAAAAGGTAAGAGTTTTGATCGGTAATGACATAGATTTTTCAGAGATATCTGAATGTTCTCTTGTTTTATCTGGTTTTAAAGATGAGAATGCTTCATTGGTTTTGGCATTGCTTGGCCCGGTAAGAATGAACTATCTTAAAGCAGCATCTTGTTTATATTCGGTTAAAAATCAGCTTAAAGATTCATTGCATAATTTTGTCTAGGGAGGTAAAGATGGGTAAAAAAGAAAATAAACAGCAAGAAAAAAAGAACAAAAAGAACCAGGAAAATAACTCTCAAGATAAAGGCCAAAATTCAAACGGCAAAAAAACAGAGGCACAGATGATCGAAAAACAAAAACAGGAGTACCAAGATTTGTGGAATAGGTATCTGAGGCTTCAGGCAGAATTTGATAACTACCGGAAAAGATCTTTGCAGGAGAAGGCAGAGTTTATTAAATTTGCTAATCAAGGCCTTATCTCAGAACTTATTGGTATCTTAGATAATTTTGAATTAAGCATTAAATACGCCGATAAAAAGAATGATTTTAAATTAATGCATCAAGGTGTGGATATGATTATAAAACAGCTCCATACCCTTCTCAAGTCTAAGGGCTTAGAGAAAATAAAAACTGTGGGCCAAAAGTTTGACCCTCACAAACACGATGCTTTAACTATAGTTGAGGATCAAGACGTAGATAGTGATACAGTAGTTGAGGAGTTGCAAACAGGTTATTTGCTTTCGGGTAGGATTTTACGTCCAGCTAAGGTAAAGGTGGCAAAACCAAAAAAAAGTTCTAAACAAGAAGATAGAAAAAAGGAGAAACCAGAAGATAATAAAGAAGAAAAGAAGTAAACAGAAAGGAGGTAGAAAATGGCAAAAATAATTGGAATTGATTTAGGGACTTCAAATTCATCAGCAGCTATAATGGAAGGTGGAAGGCCTTCAATAATTCCTTCAGCTGAAGGTGCTGGAGTTGCAAGTGGAAAAGCTTTTCCTTCGGTGGTTGCTTTTACCAAAGACGGACAAAAACTGGTAGGAGAGCCGGCTCGCAGACAAGCTTCGGTTAATCCAGAAGGGACTATAACTGGAGCTAAAAGAAAAATGGGGACACAATTTAAGTTTAAGGTTCATGATAAAGAGTATACGCCGCAGCAAATTTCTGCTTTTGTTTTACAAAAGATAAAAGCAGATGCTGAAAGTTATCTAGGTGGTGAGTTAAAAGATGCAGTTGTGACTGTACCAGCTTATTTTAATGATAACCAAAGACAGGCTACAAAAGATGCAGGTACTATTGCTGGACTAAATATAAAAAGAATCATCAATGAGCCTACTGCAGCTTGTCTTGCTTATGGATTAAACAAGGTCGGAAAAGAACTTAAAATTATGGTTTTTGACTTTGGCGGAGGAACCTTGGATGTAACCATCATGGAGATGTGGGAAGAAGGAGGCTTTAAGGTTCTTTCTACTCATGGTGATACGAATTTAGGCGGCCGGGACATGGACCAAGCTTTGGTTGACTATATTGCAGAAGATTTTAAAAAAGAGACCGGTATCGACCTACGCCAAGACAAAATGGCTGATCAACGCTTGAGGGAGGCAGCTGAAAAGGCTAAGATTGAGTTATCTAGTACCTTAACTACTGAAATTAATCTTCCCTTTATCACAGCCGACAAATCTGGCCCTAAGCATCTTACTAAAACAATCAATAGAGCAAAGCTGGAAGATTTAGTAAGGTCTATTGTAGAAAAAACCGAAGGGCCGATTAAACAAGCAGTAAGTGATGCAAAGCTGACAACTAAAGATATTGATAAAATTATTATGGTAGGAGGGCCTACTCGGATGCCGCTTGTTCAAAAAACGGTAGAAGATTTTGTAGGAACCAAGATTGAAAGAGGTATAGATCCGATGGAATGTGTTTCAATGGGGGCTGCAATTCAAGGATCAATCATTACCGGAGACACAAAAGACGTTCTCTTGCTTGATGTCACACCTTTATCTTTAGGCTTGGAGACGTTAGGAGGAGTTTTTACCAAACTTATCCCCAGAAACACCACAATACCCACTAAAAAAAGTCAGATTTTCTCAACTGCAGAAGACAATCAAACTGCAGTAACCA
Source organism: Candidatus Omnitrophota bacterium (assembly GCA_046484225.1). Taxonomy (GTDB): domain Bacteria; phylum Omnitrophota; class Gorgyraeia; order Duberdicusellales; family 4484-171; genus PXAH01. The sequence goes on from JAWOBO010000044.1 coordinate 9,290, forward strand.
TTAGGGTTTTACAGGGTGAAAGAGAGATGGCAAAAGGAAATACTGAGTTGGGGAGATTTGATCTTGTTGGTATTCCTCCCGCACCACGTGGTGTTCCCCAAATTGAAGTTACTTTTGATATTGATTCTAACGGAATTGTTCATGTTTCAGCTAAAGACAAAGGAACCGGCAAAGAACAGTCGATAAGGATAACTGCTCCGCAAAAATTATCAGATGAGGATATTGATAAGATGGTTAAGGAGGCAGAAGAGCACGCTGAAGAAGACAAGAAACAGAAAGAATTAATTGAAGTTAAAAATAAAGCAGATTCAGTAGTCTACACTACAGAAAAATCATTAAAAGACTATGGTGACAAGATCTCTGATCAAGAAAAGAAAACAATAGAAGAAAAAGTCAACAACTTAAAAGAGATTTTAAAGAAATCTGACAGCACTAAGGAACAAATTGAAAAAGCTATGGAGGAAACTACTCAAGCTTCTCATAAGTTGGCTGAACATATGTATAAGGCGCAGGGAGCCCAACAACAGCAGAAGCAAGCTGGAGCAGGTGGGCCTGGCGGCCAAGCCGGAGCTCAAAGCTCAGAAGCTCAGCAACAAGCAGGCCAACAGCAAGGTAAGGGAGAAGAAGACGTAGTTGACGCTGAATATAAGGAAGAAGACAGCAAAGACAAAAAGTAAGAAATGATTGTTCCGAAGGACGATAGACGAGGGACGAAAAGACGAAATCGTCTGTCGTCTGTCTTCCTTCGTCTATCGGAGGAAAGCTAGTAAGGAAAGATTATGAATACACAAAGAGATTATTACGAAATTTTGGGCTTGCAAAAGGGTGCTTCGATAGAGGAAGTAAAAAAAGCTTACCGTAAGCTTGCGATGAAACATCATCCGGATCGAGTTCCTGAAGACAAGAAAAAAGAAGCCGAAGAGAAATTTAAAGAAATATCTGAAAGCTATGCTGTTTTAAGTGATCCTAAGAAAAAGCAGCTTTACGACCAGTATGGACATGCTGGGGTAGATTCACGTTACAGCCAGGAAGATATTTTTAAGGGAGCTAATTTTTCTGATATCTTTGGAGGTGGCGGAGCTGCCGGTTTTGAAGATATCTTTGGCAGTATTTTTTCTGATTTTGGTGATATCTTCGGTGGAGGCGGCCGAAGCAGGAGAGGCGGCTTTAGGCAATCTGCAGGAGAGAATATTCAAGCAAGGATTAAGATTAGTTTAGAAGAAGCTGCTTTTGGAGCAGAAAAAGAGTTAAGCTACTATAGATTTGATTCTTGCCCTACTTGTTCCGGCACTGGAGTCAAACCTGGTTCTTCTACGGTTACCTGTTCTCTTTGTAAGGGCACGGGAGCAGTTAGAAGCGGAATGGGGTTTATCAGTGTCTCGCAAACTTGTCCGAACTGTCGTGGCCAGGGGAAAGTTATCAAGGATCGTTGTCGTAAGTGCTCTGGGCAAGGAAGAGTAAAAAAACAACATCGAATTAAGGTAAAAATCCCTAAAGGAGTAAAAGATGGGTCAATCTTACGTCTTAGTAAAGAAGGCAGCTTTCTTGGCCAGGGGCGGGGAGATCTCTATCTTCATGTCGCCATCTCAGCCCACTCGCAATTTAGGCGAGAAGGGAAAAATCTGCATTGCCAGGTAGAGATTGATGTTCTTGAGGCGATTTTAGGAACTGAAATCAAAGTACCCACCTTAGATGGAAAAGTTAAAATGAAAATTCCTGCTGGGACACAACCAGATACAGTGTTTAGATTAAAAAACAAAGGTATGCCAGAGCTAAACTCTAACCGGGCTGGTGATGAATTAGTTGAAGTAGGAGTTAGAATTCCAAAAAAGATTTCAAGAAAGGAAAAAAAGCTTTTTGAAGAAGTCGCTAAAATACGTAAATAAACGGTTAGATTTAAAAAGGAGTAAAATATGCCTACCTATGATTATCGATGCCTAAAATGTGGAAAAGTGTTTGAAGCTTTCCAAAAAATAACAGATAATCCTTTAGATAAATGCATTTATTGTAAAGGAGAGGTCGAAAGGCTGATTAGCTCAGGGTCCGGAATTATCTTTAAAGGCAGTGGTTTCTACGAAACAGATTATAAACAAAAGAATCGTAAGCCTACCTCAGATAATGATAAGCAATGCAAAAGTTGTTCTGATAATAAATGTGACTTAAAAAAGGATAAATAATGGGCCAAACCATTAAGCCGTTTAAGGCAACTCACTATAATCCAGATTTGCTGGATGATTTTTTGAAAGTAGCTTGTCCTCCTTATGATGTTATTGATAAAAAGAAAGTTGCATCTTTAAAAAAACGCTCACCTTACAACTATTGCCGGATTAGTCTTGCCGATGGTAAAAACTACGATAAGCCTGCCTACAACTTACAAAAATGGCTTGATCAAAAAATTTTAGTTGACGACCAAAAGAAAAATTACTATCTTTATCAACAAAAATTTACAATAGGAAAAAAGAAATTTTGCCGTTATGGTGTTCTTTGTTTGCTTAATATGAAAAGAAAAAAGATTTTTCCGCACGAACATACTTTAGATAAACCTAAAGAAGACCGAAAAAAGATGATAACAAAGTTGAAGGCTAACTTAAGCCCGGTTTTTGTTATTGCTGGTACTGGCGGTAATTCTTTAAGCATGATATCTAAAAAGTACAGCAAAAGAAAACCATTTTTGAAGTTTAAAGATGATGAGAATAATTTAAATTGTCTTTGGAAGATAGGCCAAAAAGATGATATAGATAAAATTTCTTCTTCTTTAGAAGATTCCCACCTGGTGATTGCTGACGGCCATCACAGGTTTGAGACTTCATTTGATTATTTTCAAAAGAATAAAAATAAGTTTAAAGACCTAAACTATATTCTTTCTTACCTTACCGTTCCGCAACCGGGACTGGTAATATTGCCTATTCATAGAATTGCTCCTGCATCAATTAAAAATGAAGAATATTTCAATAAAATAAAAAAACGGTGCAAATTACAGAAAGTAAGCCAGAAAAATTTAGAAAAAAAACTAAAAGCTACTAAGGATTTTTGTTTTGGAGCTTATTGGAAGAAGAAATTTTATTTTGGAACCTTGCAAAATAAAGATCTTTTAGATACAATAGCTCCAGCTATATATAAAAAGTTAAATACTTATGTTTTTCATAATTGTATTTTACCGGAAATAAAATGCAATGAGTTTACCTATACTCATAGCACAGATGAAGTCAAGAAGAATGCTAAAGGGAATCGAATGGCGTTTTTAATGAAGCCTGTTTCACTAGAGTCGGTGTTTGAGATTGCAAAAGCTGGTTATAAATTACCGCAAAAATCTACCTTTTTTTATCCGAAGGTATTTTCTGGATTAGTTTTGCGGAGATTTAAATAAATAAGTAACCAATGATACGATATGAACATTTTCAAAAAAACTTTTGGTTTTGGTAAAAAGAAAAGAGTGCCGGATGGGCTTTGGAATAAATGCCCAAAGTGCTCTAATCTTATCTTCAACAAACTTTTAGATGAAAATTTAAATGTTTGTCCTAAATGCAACTATCACTTTGTTTTAGGTTGCCATCAAAGGCTTAAGATATTAACAGATGAGGGTAGCTTTGTTGAATTTGGCAAAGAAATAGTTGCTGATGACCCACTCAATTTTTCTGGCCCTAAAAGTTATGCAAATAAACTTACCGAAGCAAAAAATAAGACAAATTTAAAAGAAGCAGTTATTACCGGTACGGCTGAAATCAATAAAAAATTGGTCGCCTTAGCTATTACTGATTCCCGCTTTATTATGGGTTCTATGGGTTCTGCCATGGGAGAAAAGATTACCCGTATAATTGAACAAGCAATCTCAAAGAGGTTACCTGTAGTTATTGTTTCTGGTTCTGGTGGTGGTGCGAGAATGTATGAGGGCATGTTTTCTTTGATGCAAATGGCAAAAACAAGCGGGGCGTTATTAAAATTAAAAGAGGCAGGATTGCCTTATCTATCGATTCTAACTCATCCTACCATGGCAGGAGTTTTGGCTTCTTTTGCTGGCTTAGGTGATATAACCATAGCTGAACCCGGAGCACTTATCGGTTTTACCGGCCCCAGGGTGATAAAGCAAACCATAAAGCAGGATTTGCCGGAAGGCTTTCAAACTTCGGAATTTAATAAAGAACATGGTTTTATTGATTTAATAGTAGAAAGAAAAGAGCTAAAAAGTAAAATTGCAACTATTTTAGATTATTTAACTTGACATAGATAAAATTATATTTAAAATTTAAGCAATGGCTGACGTAAAATTTAAAAATATAAAGAAAATATTTGGTGCAGATGTAACTGCAGTATCCGACCTAGACTTAGAGATAAAAGACAAAGAATTTGTTGTTCTGCTTGGTCCTTCCGGTTGCGGCAAGTCAACAACTCTAAGAATGCTTGCTGGTTTAGAGACTCCCACTTTTGGCGATATTCTTGTTGGTGAAAAAAAAGTTAACAACATGCCCGCTAAAGACCGAGATATAGCAATGGTCTTTCAGAATTACGCCCTTTATCCTCACATGGATATTTATAATAATTTAGCTTTTGCTCTTAAACTTCGCCGTTATTCTCGTGCTGAAATTAAAAAACGAGTAAATGAGGCTGCAGATATCTTAGGTATTGGTCATTTACTGGATAGAAAACCAAAAGAGATTTCTGGGGGTGAAAGGCAAAGGGTTGCTGTAGGTAGAGCAATTGTTAGAAAGCCTCAAGCTTTTCTTTTTGATGAACCACTTAGTAATTTAGACGCAAAGCTACGGGTTCAGATGAGAACAGAAATTAAAAAACTTCACATAAAAATAAAATCTACAATGATTTATGTTACTCACGATCAAACTGAAGCTATGACCTTAGGAGATAGAGTAGCAATTATGAAAGATGGCAATTTACTTCAAGTTGATACCCCGTTGGATGTTTATAATAAGCCGGCTAATAAATTTGTAGCTGGATTTATCGGGTCTCCACCTATGAATTTTGTAAAAGGAATTTTGCGAAAAAAAGATAATTCATTGTATTTTTTGGAAAAAGACGGATTTCAAATAAAAGTTCCTGAGCAGATGCATCAAAAACTGCAAAATTATATCGAAAAAGAACTTATTTTAGGGATTCGTCCGGAAAACTTATATGACAAGCTTTTTGCATCTTATGCAACAGTTGATAATACCATTGATGTTACCTGTGATGTGATCGAGACGATGGGCTCTCAAAATCATCTCTATCTTACAACTAAAAATCATACAATAATTGCTGTGGTAGATGCCTCTAATAAACCTGCTGTAGGTAGCAGGGTTGAAATTGTATTTGATACCAAAAAAATTCACTTTTTTAACCCGTCTACAGAAGATAGCATTGTATAATTTTTTTGTATACTCAATATTAAACTTCCTTATTATTTCCATCCTTATTCTTATCTTTTTTGGCTCAATCTATCCTTTTTGGGGGTTGGTTTTTCTGTTTATTACTTTAGGTTCTTTTTTTATATTTTATTTTTTCCACAGAAAATTAATTAGTAAAAACGCTAAAATTATTGATGATTTAGGAGAAAAAATAAATATAGTTGAAGATTCTCTAGCCAAGAAAAAAGAAGTTTTGGATTATTTACCTTTAAAACAAAAAAAGACTTCTTTTTTAGTCAAGCTTTCCCAAGAGTTAATTGAATTAGATGATCCAGAAGATATTTTTAATTTTTTAGTTGAGGTCATTAAAAAATTATTCCCGGACTTTACTTTTATTTCACTGTATGAATTTAACAAAGAAAATCATTCCCTGGAGTTAGTCCAATCATTAAAAAAGAAAGAATTAGCGATTAAAGAAAAACAGGGCAGTGAAATCGAAAGGTGGATGATGCGGCAAAATAGCTCTCTTTTGATTGATGATATAAGAAAAGATTTCCGGTTTGACTCTGATCAAACGGATGGGTTTATTCAACGGGGGTCGTTATCCTTTCTGGCCAGCCCGCTTTCGGTAAAAGAAGATTTTTTTGGAATTATTCGAATAGAAAGCAAGGATCCAAGTTTTTTTTCTTACGATGACTTAAGGTCGCTAAACAATATATGCGATTTAGGCGCCATTGTGCTTCAGCGGGCAAAACTTATCAAAAGAGTTCAAGAGCTAGCAACAACTGATTCACTCACCTCTTTATCCTTGCGAAATTATTTTTTTGAACAAGTAAAGACCGAGTTAAATCGAGCTAAAGATATAGGTACTAAGGTGGGCATGATTATGTTTGATATCGATGATTTTAAAGATATAAATGATACTCATGGGCATATGGTGGGAGATTTAGTTCTTAAAAAATTTGCAAAAATTCTCAAAGAAGTTGAAGCTAAGCCTCAGGTTACCGCTTGTCGTTATGGAGGAGAAGAATTTATGGTTTTAATCGCTGATACAGATAAAAAAGAGGCCTTAGCAGTTGCCGAAACTGTCCGCAGCAAGGTGGCTGATTCATTGGTGTCTTATCGAAGAAACAAAGTAAAATTTACAATATCCGGAGGAGTAGTTATTTATCCGGATAATGAAAATGATTTTGATAAAATATTTAACCTGGTTGATAAAACAATGTATCGGGCTAAAGAAGAGGGTAAAAACAAGATATGTTCTTTTTCTTAATTTTAATTATACTGTTAGGAGTATTTTTTTGGACTTTGATCAAAGAATATCAAGTTGAAAATGCTCAGTTTCAAGCGAAAAAAGTAGAATTAACTAAAAATGCTGAAAAACTAAAAAAGGAAGAAAAAAAGTTAAAAGAAAGGATTGAGGATTTTGAGAAAAAAACTTCTCAGCTTTTTGCTTTTTATGATACAGCTAGATTAATTTCTTCTCTTTTTGATAAAAAAGAATTAACATCTGCCTTTATTGAAAAATTAAGCTCTTTAGAGGGGATAGACAGAATAAGCCTGTCTAGGCTCCAAGGGCCAAATTGCCATCGGTTTAAGATTAATAAAAACGATGATTATCTTTATCTAGATACTCAATCTCCTGATATTTTTGGTTTGTTCCCGCTTTTTGCAAAACTGCTTACTGTGTCCCTAGAGCGGCTAGAACTTTATGATCGTCTTCAAGAGCTGTCGATACGTGATTATCTTACTGGTACATATAACCGTCGTTTTTTTAATCAAAGAGTGGAAAAAGAATTTTTACGTTCGAAAAAACTAAAAAATAAACTATCTTTTTTGATGATTGATATAGATAATTTTAAAAAGGTAAATGATACCTATGGCCATTTAGTAGGTGATGCTGTCTTAGAGAGATGCAGTTCTTTAATTTTAGAAGGAGTTCGTCAAATTGATTTTCTTGGCCGGCTCGGCGGAGAAGAGTTTGGTGTATTGTTGCCTGATACCGATAAGGCTGGTGCAATTATGGTATCCGAAAGAATATGTTCTCGCATATCTCAAGAAAAAATAAAAGCGTTTGATGAAAGTTTAAATATTACAGTAAGTATAGGGATAGCAACTTATCCTTCAAATACTATTTATATAGATTTATTTACTGAAATTGCTGATAAAGCGCTTTACCGAGCCAAGGCTTCTGGTAAAAATAGAGTCTCTTGGTTCTAATAAAGTCGATAGTCCAGAGTCAACAAACCATAGAACCAGTTTTGCAACAAGCAGAAATGGCTGAGATAAAGATTGCAAAATAAACAAAACTATGGATAATAAGTTTTTAAACTTTTGCTAAAAAAAATGGAAAACTTAAAAAAATATTTATTAGAAGCGGCAGGAAAAACAAAGGATGAGATTCCGGTTGAAAACCCTTATCGAGAAATTGGTTTTGACGGTGATAATCCACGTCTTGGCTGGGTTAAACCAGTGAGTTTTGCTAAAATTAAAACTTTGTTTGAGTCTATTCTCTCACTTGTTTCTCAAAAAGAAAACTTTATTTTTATTGGTATGGGGGGATCAATCAACGGGATAAAACCTCTTTTATCTTTATTCGGTCAAGCTAATTTTTTTACCTTAGATAATCTAGATCCAGAGGCAACAAATAATATTTTGTCTTGCCTTAATAATCCGGAAAAGACTTTAGTAGTTGCAATTTCAAAGTCAGGAACTACTCCTGAGACACAATTGTTGTCACAAACTGTAAAAAGTTATTTTGCTGACAATTTAGGTTTGGATAAATGGCAGGAAAATTTTCTTTGGTTAACGGATCCGGAATCATTCGAAAAACTTGATAAATTAGGTTGGGCAGGGGTGAAAAAAATTCCCATTCAGCCTGATAGCCATTCCGACATTGGAGGCCGCTTTTCTTCGCCGCTTACCCATATCTTTCTCCTGCCATTGTTTTTGCTTCTAAATAAAAATTTTGACAAACTAGAACAATTTTATTCTCAATTTCTCAGCAATCAAGATAGAGTTAGGGAAAGCGCATACAAGACTGTTTTGTCGCTGGGGAAAAGGTATGAATTTAATTTTTCTCCCACTATTGAAAGTGGCTGGGCAGAGAGTTTTATTCCCTGGATAGCTCAGCTTTTTCAGGAGTCGTTAGGTTCTAAGGGTTCGGATAAGTCAGTAAAAACGATTGTCAATTTTTCCGGACCCGGCTTTATTAAACTAAAGGCAGATTTTGGCTTTAGCGAATCGGTTTTATCGATTATGCTTCAGATGTATTTTTATCAACTTTTTATTGCTTATTTGTCCGGTAAGTGGAATATTAACTTTGTAAATCAGGAATTTGTTGAAAAATATAAGAAAAAAATGCGGGCGCTTGAAGAAAAAAATAGTAATTTAACTGATATTCCAGAAGGAGATACCTCTGATTTAATTGAAGAAATTAGCAAAAAAATAAAAAGCAAAGATCGCTTTATTGAATTAGTTTTTTACTTTGTGCCAGATAGGGGGATTACTTCGTTTATTCAGAGAGAGATTGAGAAAAGGTTTGACCAAAAGATTATTCTTAACTTTGTAGGAAGTGACTGGAATCATCAATGCTATCAAGCTGCTTTTGGCGATAAAAACACTTTTTATGTTTTAATTTGCCTTTCATCTTATGATGATACTAATTTTGTTTCCAAAGCCAAGATTGATAAAAATGTAAAAACCCTAAGGCGTATTGCCTTAGCTACTTATCAGACGTTATTAGATAAATCGATTTTATACAATTTTAATAGAAAATCTTTAGGAGGATAAATGCGTAAAATTGTTAAAGGCTTGAGAGAACAAGCTAAAAAAAATCCGCGAAAAATTATTTTTCCCGAAGCAAACGACGAAAGAATAATTGAAGCTGTTGAGCGTATTAATCAAGAAAAAATAGCCAACGCTTTATTACTCACTCATGATAATCTTGATGTTGAGAAGCAAGAAAAATATGCAAATATTTTTCATGAAAGGAAAAAAGCAAAAGGGGTGAGCTTTGAGGAGGCAAGAGAGTTAATGGAGAACCCACTCTACTATGCGGCAATGATGGTAAAGTATGATAGCGTAGATGGTTTTGTTGCCGGAGCAAAATATACCACCTCTTCTGTAATCAAAGCAGCACTTAACTGCCTTGACCTAGATAAAACTGTTGGTACTATATACATTAACCTCTAAATTCATGTCATCATGATGTTGATCAATATATAAATCTGGATCATTTGAAATTTGTGCTGAAAATTCATCAAATTTAATTTTATCCCTCATTTTTGTGATAGAATCAACAATAAATTGCTTTTGAAATTGTGGATTTTTTAACAATTCAATATTCTCTTGTTCTTTGAGATACAATTCGTTACTTAAAAAATCGAAATCGGTAATTTCTTCATTTATTATTCGAATAAAATCCTTCTTTTTCATATAAGATTTTTTTATAAATACTTATGATATCGTATAAATTTTTAATTTTTGTAAATTTGAGTATTTATGGGAAAGTCATTGCTTAATTATTAAATTAAGTTAGGTCTGAAAAAAATTCCAACAGGAATGACTTTTACTTTGCCAGTTAGTGGTTAGGTAAATTAGACTTAATATGAGACGACAATTGCACTCAAATTCATGGGTGCAATTGTTTTTTTTCAAAAAAGTTTGCATTTAATGTAACATTTATTATCTTTG
>JAWOBO010000096.1:0-2551 GCA_046484225.1 Candidatus Omnitrophota bacterium
AAGGAAAGCTGCTTCCTGGTAAATCCTGCCTTTTGGAGTTATCAGGAAAAAGCCAAAGAAAAGGCTAAGTATGTAGAATCCTTTTGCTGAAATTTTAGGGACGCGGGTTCGATTCCCGCCACCTCCACCAATTATCATCGTCCCCGTCATTGCGAGGCGGCGAAGCCGCCGAAGCAATCTCAGTATTTTTAATAACCCCATAGAAATCATTTGATACCGGCTCAAGCTGGATAGTTCGGTAGTAGTTATTTTAGGTATTGTTTTAGGTCGCGGTAGAAGTTTTCGTGTCCGCCAATAGCTATAAAAATAACCTCTTTTTTTTTATTATTAACTTCATAAGCTAACAATAATTTCTGATCAAAAGGTTTAAACTTGTGAACACAAAGCCCTTTTAAATCACTGTGTTTTTGAGTTCCAATTGACGGATTTTTTGCAATTTCATTTTCTGCTTTATTTATGGATTTTACTAAAAGAGGAGGGAGCTTCTTTTTTATCCGATTATATTTCGGGTAAGCAAGCTGATTGTAGGATTTATTTTTGGCCAAAGCTCTATCCTTTCCAGACAGGTTCTGGTTTCCCGGATTTAAGAGAATTTTCGATATCCTTTAAAAATTGAGGATGAAGTTCTTTTTTCATCTTTATCCATTCTTCCAATATTACCCGTAATTGATTGCTTAAAGTTCGCCTTTCTTCGTTAGCGATTGCTTCCACAAGCTTTTTTAAAACCGGATCAATTCTAAAAGTAATATTTTTTTCTTTTGTTCTCATTTTTGGCACCTCCTTTCTGGTTGGAGTATACCATATTATGTAATAAAATGCAAGCAAATGCATACATCAGTAATTTTCAATATCTGACTCTAATTCTTTTTGTTCTTTCCGGGAATTTGGGTTAAAATTTATGCATCTGTTTGCTTTGCTGCATTCATGGCACCATTTTTGGCAATAATAGACAATGTCGTACGGTTTTTTCTTCATCAGCTGGCATAGCGGGCAGTCGTCTTCAAAACCTTCTTCGTTTACGATTTCTTTGACGGCATCCTTAAAGCGTTGTTTAATTTCGGAGTCGGTTGGACAATCGTAGTGAACAATATTGTATTTACCCAGGGGAGTTATCCATGCATTTTCTTCTGAATAGGTCTTATGAGGCCTATTTTCTGTTTTTTTATCCATTTTTCATCTCCTTTTAGTTCGTAAGTTCGAATACCAAATTTTTATTTGCCCCTTTACTTATAGACGAAACAAATCGTCAAATTCTTTCATTTTTTTTATTTTTTTCTGCTCCTATTAATGCCAGACACCTCATTTTCCCCTTGACCAATCCTAATTTTAGAGCTATATTAAACCTACAATTAGTAACTAGTCCCGAGTTAGAAGGATTAAATCCCGGACGTTAAACAAGTAAAACCTTCGCTGGTAACGGCGAGGGATTTTTTAATTTTAGGAGATACAAATAAATGAAATATCTGATCTTAGTGTTTTTATTCCTCATTTCTCTGAATAATTTTGCTTTTGCCAAGATAAGTATAGCTGCTTCCGATTGGAAAAAGTCCCTCGAACCAGAATTAACCAAAGAAGAAAAAGCCATCAATGCTATAAAAAAAATTGAGAGATTAATTGAAAAAGAGCCTGAGAATTACGAGCATTATCTTGCCCTTGCTTTCTTCTGCGATCAAGTCGGCCTTTATGAGAAAGAAGGCAGGGCTATCAAAAATGGAATAAAGTATTATCCGGAAGGCGAAGGTGGCAAAGATGCCCCTTATGGCAATCTTGCCCGAGTTTATCTGATTCTCGGTAATCTTGATGCAGCAAAAGCTGCTTTAGACAAGGCAATGGAAATAAATCCTGAGAATATACCTAATCTTATTCATCTAGCTACCTATCACCTACAAAAAAATAATATCAAAGAGACCGCCGTAGCTCTAAAAAAGATATCTAAATTAGATCCTGATGGTGAAAAGTACTATAATTTTTATTACCAGGCCCTTTTTGATTTAGAAATAGATAGTTCAAAGCTAATAGCTCTTTTTAAAAAAATTACAGAGATTGATCCCAAAAATTATGAAGCTTACAAAATGTATGCTACAGCTATGCGTAATGGTTTTAATGATTTAGATAAGGATTTTCCTTTAATTGAAAAGTCATATAAAAAGGCTATTGAACTTGCTCCGGAAAATGTCTATAGCTACATTAGCTTAGGAAATGCTTATTTTTTTCGAGCCCTACAGAATGAAGAAGATAAATATTATCAGCTTGCCTTGAAATGGTTTAAAAAAGCTAAACATTTAGAGCCAGATAACTATCATGTGAAATTTTGCTTAGGTCATTGTTATCTTTATATGGATAAGAATGATTTAGCTATTAAGAATTTAAAATATGCGCTAGAAAAGGATAAAGAAAATGAAAAAACCAGAATGTTATTAGCTACAGCTTACAATAATAAAGCATATGCTTTTTATGAAAAGGGCGAGAATTTAGAAGAGGGGCTAGAATTAGTTGATAAAGCAGTTAGCCTCGAACCAAATAACGGAATATTTTTAGGAACCAAGGCAGA
>JAWOBO010000097.1:0-10350 GCA_046484225.1 Candidatus Omnitrophota bacterium
GAGAAATCCAAAATTCAAAATCCGAAATCCGAAAAGGAAGAAGAAACAAAAGAAGAAGAGAATAAAGATCAAGAAAAAAATAAAGAGGAGGAAAAGGAATAAATGAATTTAGAAGATATAAAAAAACTAAGAGAAAAAACTTCCTTAGGCGTAAGTGATTGTAAACAAGCATTGCAAGAAGCAGAAGGTGATTTTTCTGAAGCTCTTAAGGTGCTTAGAGCCAAAGGCGCGGATGTTTTAAAAAAGAAAGGGTCACGCGCAACATCTCAAGGAGTTATAGAGTCTTATGTCCACTTTGGTGGTAATATTGGTGTTTTGGTTGAAGTCAACTGTGAAACTGATTTTGTAGCCAGAAATGATCTGTTTAAAAAGTTTGCAAAAGATGTGGCTATGCATATTGCAGCTATATCACCTGAGTATGTAAGTCAAGATCAAATTCCTGACGATGTTTTAGAGCAACTAAAAGATAAAGAAGAATATATTAAAAAGAACTGTTTACTGAAACAATCTTTTGTTAAAGATCCTTCAATGACAGTTTCTGATTATTTAAAAAAAGTTGTATCGCAAACTGGAGAAAATATTAAAATAGAACGATTTGTCCGTTTTGTTGTCGGGGAAGAGAATGAAGACTAAGTACAAACGTATTTTGCTAAAAATAAGCGGAGAAGCATTTTTAGGAGAATTTTCTCATGGAATTGATACTACAATTTGCGCTCATCTTGCTAAGCAGATTAAAGAAATAACTAAACTTGGTACTGAAATTGCCTTGGTTGCTGGCGGAGGAAATATTTTTAGAGGAGTACCCAAGTCAAAAGAGTTTAAAATGGAGCGGACAGTTGCCGATTACATGGGGATGATAGCAACAGTTATAAATGGCTTAGCCCTACAGAATGCTTTAGAGAACGAAGCTATCGATTCTAGAGTTATGACTGCTATATCGATGGATAAGGTAGCAGAGCCTTATATCCGCAGACGGGCAATGAGGCATCTTGAGAAAAAAAGAGTTGTTATATTTGTAGCCGGTACCGGGAATCCATATTTTACTACTGATACTGCTGCAGCTCTGCGCAGTGTTGAAATTGGAGCAGATGCTTTATTTAAGGCAACTAAAGTTGACGGAGTTTATTCTAGCGATCCTTTAGAAGACAAAAAGGCTAAGCTATTCAAGCAGTTAACTTATATAGATGTTATCAATAAAAATCTTAAAATCATGGATTCAACAGCAATTACCTTATGCATGGAAAATAACTTACCAATTACTGTTTTTAACTTTACCAAAGAAGGCAATTTAAAAAAAGCTGTTTCCGGAGAGAAGATAGGTACACTTATTAGTTAAAGGTTCAAGGAGGGAAAGGATGAGAATTGCAGAATTGATAAAAAAAATAGAAAAAAATATGGAAAAAGCGATTGAAGCTACTAAAAGAGAATTTTCTGAATTGCGTTCAGGCAGAGCTAATCCAAAAATGGTAGAAGGTGTCCGGGTTAACTATTATGGTACTCCTACTTTACTTAAGGAGCTTGCTACTATTGGTGTTCCCGAGGCTAGAATGTTAGTTATTAGTCCTTACGACCCTTCTTCTGTCGGAGAAGTAGAGAAAGCTCTTTTACAAGCAGATTTGGGTATTACTCCGGTAAATGATGGGAAAATTATTCGTTTGATAGTGCCGCCGTTATCAGAAGAAAGAAGAGATGAGTTAATAAAAATGGTAAAGAAAATCGCCGAAGATGGGAAAGTATCTATAAGAACTATACGAAGAGGTGGGCGTGAGGATATAAAGAATTTAGAGAAAAATAAAGAAATTTCCGAAGACGATAAGTATAATGCAGAAGAGCAGCTTCAAGAATTAACTAACCAATATATAAAAAAATTAGACACTCTTTTAGAAGAAAAAGAAAAAGAATTAAAAGAATTTTAAAATCAAGAGCCGCTAGCTCAGTTGGTAGAGCACCGCCCTTTTAAGGCGGGTGTCCCGAGTTCGAGCCTCGGGCGGCTCATATATAAAGTCAACAGTTCATAGTCAGTAGTCCATAGTTAAGAATTTATGGTTGATAATTTTCAATCTATGGACTATGGTCTATTGACTATGGGCTTTATCAGCCGCGGTGGCGGAATTGGCAGACGCGCTGGACTTAGAATCCAGTCTCGTAAGAGGTGGGAGTTCGACTCTCCCCCGCGGCAGTTAGTAAAAAACTTAATAGCTCTCTGAAATCCTAAACTCTAAACACTAAACTCTAAGTAAACTTAAAATTTAAAATATAAAACTCAAAATAAATATAGTTTTGGGTTTGAAAATTTGGATTTTATGCTTTTGGTTTGTTTAGGATTTAGGATTTGGGATTTAGAATTTCTTTTGCGAAGCAAAAAGACGCGGGTGTAGCTCAGCTGGTAGAGCGTCACGTTGCCAACGTGAAGGTCGGGGGTTCGAAACCCCTCGCCCGCTTTTTCAGTTTTTTGGTTATAAGAGATTTTGAGATAATCTGTGGATAATTCGGGAGAGTTTTCGGAAACAATTATAGTCCCTTCGGGACGCTTCGCCTGCGGCGAAGATTGTTTACGAAACCCCTCGCCCGCTTTTTCATTATAAATTGGTTAATTGGTGAGTGGTGAGTAGTTAATTAACCATTTAACCAATTAACTAATTAACCAAATTAATATGGATATAGTTAGCTACCTTGATAAAGATAATATTCTTTTTGGCTCCAGCCAAAAGGACAAAAGAAGTATTATTTCTTTTATTTTAGATAATTTAGTATCTTGCAATAAATTAACTAAAAGAAATAAAAAAGAAATCTTAACTACTATAATTCAAAGAGAGGAGATGGGATCGACTGCTATTGGTGGTAATATTGCTCTCCCCCATGCCCGGCTTAATTCGATTAAAGATATTTTACTTTCTTTATGCATAGTTAAAAATGGAGTTGAATTTGACTCGCTTGATGAAAAGCCTGTTAATATTATAGTTTTGCTTCTCTCTAATAAAATGCAAGCCGGAATTCATCTTAAAACTTTAGCTTTTTTGGCTAGAATGCTAAAAGATAAATATTTTGTTCAATCTTTAAAAAAGTCAAAGAGTAAAGAAGAAGTTGTTAATTTGTTGAGCAAACAGCAACAAGCTGTTGGTTGATTATCCGATGAAAAAATTTATAAAATTTATAAAATGGTTTTATCCTGGATTGCGGGTTAAAAGATGGGTGAGCTTGCTCTTGGTGAGCCTTTTTTTTCTTATTTTTTCTGCAGTTCGTCTTTCCTTTGACACTGTTTTACTGTTAAAGGTTTTTGATACTTTTCTTTTAGTTATTTCTTTTATTGGAGTGGTTGTAGGCCTCTCTTCTTTAATGCACAGTTTTTTTCAAGTGGTCTATCCTCAAAATCGACAAGGAATGATTGATTTAATCTATGAAAAAAGATTTTTGTCAAGAGGGCCTAAAATTGTAGCAATTGGAGGTGGAACTGGCCTTTCAACTTTACTTGATGGATTAAAAAAGTATACTGCAAATATTACAGCAATTGTGACTGTAGCTGATGAAGGAGGCTCTTCGGGCCGTTTGCGGGAAGAGTTTGGAATATTACCTCCGGGAGATATTAGAAATTGCCTTGTATCTTTGGCTGAAACCCCTCAACTTATGCGTGATCTGTTTCAATATCGATTCAAAGAAGGTCAAGGGATTAAAGGGCATAGCTTTGGCAATCTTTTTATTACAGCAATGACTCAAGTTAGCGGGAGCTTTAAAGATGCAATAAAAGAGTCTAGTATTATTTTAGCCATAAGAGGGAAAGTTTTGCCTTCTTCGCTCCTAAACTTGCGAATTAAGGCTGATTATATCGATGGATCAACTACTAGAGGCGAAGATAAGATTCCTAAAAGTAAAAGTAATATAAAAAAATTACATTTGCTGCCAGAAGATGCAAAATCTAATCCAGAAGCAATTGCTGCAGTCAATGAAGCAGATATAATAATTTTTGGGCCAGGCAGTTTATTTACTAGCGTAATTCCAAATTTATTGATTAAAGATTTGCGTGATGCAATTGCTCGCCGGCAAGTAATGAAGCTATATATATGCAACGTGATGACTCAAGAAGGAGAAACAGATGATTATACGGCTGCAGATCATCTGCGCCAAATTATCTCTCATACTAATAGAAACATTATAAATTGTTGTTTGGTAAATTCAGGCAGGTTAACTTCAGATTTATTGTCTAAATACGCTCAACAAAAATCGTTTCCTGTTTTATTTGATCGCCAAAAAATAAGAAAAATGGGAGTTTCTGTTTATGAAGCAAATGTAATAAATAGAACTGATTACCTGAGGCATAATCCTTATAAGACAGCTCGAGAAATAATTCGTATCTATAATAAACGAAGGAAAAAATGGCTAGGCTTGAGAAACAAGTTTTAATAGAAAGAAAACATGGATTACATGCTAGACCGGCTACTTTGTTTGTGCAACTAGCTAATAAATTTAATTCATCTATCAGCGTAAAACACAAAAAAGAAATCGTTGACGGAAAATCAATAATAGCTATCTTAAGTTTAGGTCTTAATAAAGGAGCAAAGATTAAGGTCATCGCTGAAGGCGAAGATGCTCAGGAAGCTTTAGAAGAACTGGTAGCGTTTATAAAAGAAGAAAGCTAGATTCAGTTTAGCTAAATAAAAAATAGGAGGAGTCATGATTAAATGTAAAGGGATAGTTGCTTCTGGGGGAGTAGGTATAGGAAAGGTATACCTGATAAGAGAAGATGATCTTTTTGTCCCTAAAAAGACTATCGCCTACAGTGAGATATCACGAGAGATTTATAGGTTTGAAGAAGCTTTAATTAAGACTCGCCGTCAGATATCTGATATTCAAGAGAAAATATCAAAAGAAATTGGTTTTGATCATGGCAGAATATTTGAGGCTCACTTCCTTGTTTTAGAAGATAGGGTGTTAATTGAGGATGTAATAAAACAAATCAAAAATAATCGGGTAAATGTAGAGTATGCTTTCTCACAGAGTATAAAAAAGTATATAGACACTTTACTTAAGCTTAACGATGAATATTTACGTGAAAGGGTTGTAGATATAAAAGATATTGCCCGGCGGGTAATAAAAGCTATGCTTAAAGAAAAGAGTGCGAAGCTGATGAGTTTAAAAGACAAAAGAGTTATTGTAGCTCATGATTTAACTCCTTCGCAGGCTGCAGATATTCCTAAAGAAAAAGTAATTGCAATTATTACTGATGTAGGAGGAAGAACTTCTCATACTGCAATTATTGCAAGAAGTTTAGGGATTCCAGCTGTAGTAGGACTTAAAAATATTACAAAAAAGATAAAAGAAACAGACAGTGTAATAGTAGATGGGTTTTCCGGTAGGGTAATTGTTAAACCAACTAAAAAGACACTTTCTGATTACAAAAAGAAAATAGATAGGTATTCTAAAGAAATAAAAGCAGCCAAGAAACCTAAAATTGGCAAGGCTGTTACCAAAGATGACAGGCAGATAGATGTTTCAGCCAATATAGAGTTACCGGAAGAGTTGGGGTTGGTTAAAAAATATGGAGCTGACGGGGTGGGGCTTTATCGGACAGAATATATTTTCTTAGGTAAAAGAGAACTCCCTTCAGAAGAACAACAATATAAAGCTTATTTGAATGTTGCAAAAAAAAGCAAGCCAGAATCTGTTATAATTAGAACTATTGATATCGGCGGCGATAAATTTTTGTCTCGTTCAGATGTTCCTCAGGAGATGAGTCCATTTTTAGGCTGGAGAGCGATACGTTTTTGTTTGGCTCGTCCCAGTATATTTAAGGCCCAAATCCGAGCAATTCTGAGAGCTTCAGCCCAAGGGAACGTAAAGATGATGTTTCCGATGATTTCAAGTGTTGAGGAGTTTATTCAGGCAAAAAAAATAGTTGCCAGTTGTAAAAGAGAGCTTAGGAAAGAAAAAAAGAAATTTGATGAAAATATTAATATAGGGGCGATGATAGAAGTTCCTTCAGCAGCTCTAACTGCTGATATTTTAGCCAAAGAATGTGATTTTTTTAGTATTGGTACTAACGATTTAATCCAATATTCTTTAGCGGTAGATAGAGCAAATGAAAAGGTTGCTTATTTATATCAACCAGGGCATCCAGCAGTTTTGCGATTAATCAAAACTATTATAGAAGGTGCTCATAAAGCTAATATTTGGGTAGGGATGTGCGGTGAAATGTCAGCTGAACCCGCACTGGCATTTTTTCTTCTTGGCCTGGGAATTGATGAATTTAGCATGCCGCCTCCTCAAGTATTGAAAATTAAGGAGCTGGTTCAAAGAGTAAAATTTAGTGATGCTAAAGTTGCAGCGGCTAAAGCAGTTAATCTTTCTACAGCCAAAGAGGTAGAAAAATATTTAAAAGGGCAGTTGAAGAAAATTTTAGATAAAGATTTTTTTAACTTTCTCAATGTATAATTGGGGGCAATATGAAAATTGATGAAATTAGAAAAAAAATAGACAAGATTGATGAAAAAATTTTAAAAGACATAAACCAAAGGGCCAAAGAAGTTTTAAAGATATCAAAGTTAAAGAAAAAGAAAAAGTTAAGAAGATATTCTCCTGAACGAGAAAGTAAAATTATCAGGAGATTAAACAAAATCAATCGGGGCCCTTTTAATAAGGAAGATATACAAAATATATTTATAGAGATTCTTTCAGCATCCCGGTCACAAAAAGAAGAGCTTAAAATTGTTTATCTTGGCCCCGAAGGGACCTTTACTCATCTAGCGGCTAGAAAGAAGTTTGGAAAAAAGTGTCAATACTTGCCAGCTGAGGGTATATCTGATGTATTTTATAAAATAGAAAAAGGAAAAGCAAATTTCGGTGTAGTTCCTGTAGAAAATTCTACCGAAGGAGTGATAAACCATACTTTAGATATGTTTTTTACTTCGAACTTGAATATTTGCGCAGAGATTACTTTAAACATTTCTCATTTTCTTTTAGGAAGAACTAATTCTAAAATAAAGAGAGTTTATTCTAACCCTCAGGTTTTTCCTCAGTGTAGAAAATGGATTGCTAGTCATTTAACCGATGTAGAGTTGATTCCAACTACCTCAACTGCAAAAGCTGCTCAACTAGCAAAAAGTGATCGTTGGGGTGCTTGTATCGGAGGCGAGATTTTAGCCGATCTTTATAACCTAGATATCGTAGCTAGTTCAATCGAAGATCTGTCTTTAAACTATACAAGGTTTTTAGTTATTGCTCCTTCAGACAGTGCTCCTTCAGGAGCTGATAAAACTTCTGTATTATTTTCGGTAAAAGATAAAGTAGGGGCATTGTATAATGTCTTATCTTCTTTTTGTCAAAATAAGATAAATCTTACAAAAATTGAATCTCGTCCTTCTAAAAAGAAACCTTGGGAATACTATTTTTTTGTAGATCTAGAAGGTCATAAAAATTCAAGCCGTCTCAAAAGAGCATTAGATAAATTGAAAGAGCAGTGTGTTTTTGTTAAAGTGCTAGGATCTTATCCTAAGGAAAAATAATTAAATTAAAAGATTAAAGATGAAATACCGAAAAGAATTAGATAAAGTTAAGGCCTATAAACCGGGTAAGCCCATAGAAGAGCTAAAAAGGGAAAAAAACCTAGCAAATATTTATAAGTTAGCTTCTAATGAAATACCTTTTGAACCAACCTATATTAAAAGGGCAGTTAACAAAGAATTAAAAAAGATAAACCGTTATCCGGAAAGTTCTTGCTTTTATCTAAAGAATAAGCTGGCTAAAAGTCTTAAGGTTAAATCGGATTCAATAGTTTTTGGAAATGGATCCGATGAGATTATTACTTTAGCTCTAAAAGCTTTCGTAGAAAAAGGTGACGAGGTTGTTATAGCTTTCCCTTCTTTTTTAATTTATCAAATCCAGGCTAAAATTTTTGGGGCTAAAGTAGTTAAGGTACCTTTAAAAAACTATAGCTATTGTCTAGAGGATTTAGCAAAAAAAATAACAAAAAAGGCTAAAATTATATTTATTGCTAATCCGGATAACCCAACCGGAACCTATATCAATCAAAAACAAATGGATATTTTCCTAAAAAAGGTTCCTAAAGATGTGCTTTTGTTTTTTGACGAAGCTTATTTTGAATTTGCGCCTGGTGATTTTCCTAACTCAATTAAAATATTAAAAGCTAGGAAAAATACAATAATAACTAGGACTTTTTCTAAGGCGTATGGGCTAGCAGGGTTAAGGATAGGTTACGGTATAACTAGCGAAAAAATAGCTCAACTGTTAAATAAAGTAAGAGAGCCGTTTAATATAAATCGTATAGCCCAGGTGTCAGCACAAGCGGCGTTAGAAAACAAAAATTTTGTTAAAGAAGTAGTTGATTTTATCAAGCGGGAAAAATCTTATTTTTATAAAAATTTTGATAAGTTAGGCGTATTTTATCTAAAGAGCGCTACTAATTTTATTTTGGTGGATTTTAAACAAAACACCAAAAAACTATATGAGTATATGTTAAAACGAGGTGTGATTATTAGAGAGTTGCGGGGGTGGGGCCTGAAAAATTTTTTTCGAGTCACTGTTGGCCTCCGTTCTCAAAATAGAAAGTTTATTAAACTTCTTGATAATTATATAAAGGGGGCAAAAAAATGATTATTGTTTTAAAGAAAGGGACAAAACAGAAAGATGTTGATAATTTACTTGATAAGGTAAAAAGCCTAGGGCTTAAGCCGATGGTTTCACAAGGACAAGAAAGAACCATTGTCGGGGTGATTGGCCCAGAGGATGTTATCCGGCTACAGCCGTTAGAAGCTTATCCCGGCGTAGATAAGGTAATGCCAGTTTTGGCTCCTTATAAATTGGTTTCCCGAGAATTTAAGCAAGAAAATAGTGTAGTTAAAATAAAAGGTCCAGTCGAGTTTGGTTCAAATAAAGTTACGATAATCGCCGGACCTTGTTCGATTGAGACCGAGGAACAACTTCGTCAGGTAGCAAAAAAAATAAAAAAATCAGGGGGGTCTTTACTCCGGGGAGGAGCTTTTAAGCCAAGAACTTCACCTTATAGTTTTCAAGGGTTAGGTGAAGAAGGGTTAAAGATCTTAAAAGATACCTCCGAGGAGTTTGATATACCAACTGTAACTGAGGTCATGGATACAAGAGATGTTGAACTTGTAGCTCGTTATGCAGATGTGCTTCAAATTGGAGCACGGAATATGCAAAATTTTAACCTATTAAAGGAAGTGGGCCAGACCAAAAAACCTATTATCTTAAAAAGAGGCCTAAGTGCTACAGTAAAGGAGCTTTTAATGAGTGCAGAATATATCTTATCTGAAGGTAATTTCAATGTAATTTTATGTGAAAGAGGGATTAGAACTTTTAGTGAATTTACCCGCAACACTTTAGATATAAGTGCTATTCCGGTAATAAAGATGCATTCTCATCTTCCGGTGGTTGTTGATCCTTCTCATGCTGCTGGTAAGTGGGGTTTGGTTAATCCATTAAGTAAAGCAGCAGTAGCGGCTGGTGTAGACGGACTTTTAGTTGAAGTCCATCCTAATCCTAAAGAGGCTTTAAGTGATGGCCCGCAACAGTTGTTACCGGAAAATTTTGATACCTTAGTTAAAGAGACAAGAAAAGTTGCCGAGTCAGTAGGAAGAGAGTTATAAGTAATAAGTTATAGGTCATAAGTCATAAGTTATAAATCATAGATCATAAATAAAACGAAAATACAGCATATTTTAAATCATATGACTTATGACTTTTGAACTTACGATATAACATTATGAAACTAAAAGAAGTTAAAAAAATAGGTATTATTGGCGTAGGTTTCATGGGGGGTTCTTTAGCCTTAGCCCTGAAAAAAAGCTTTGCTAGTTGTGAAATTGTAGGGCATGCCAGAAGTGATAAAAGTTTTAGGCGCCTTAAGAAAGCTAAAGTTTTAGATAGAATAGAAAGATCTGATGAAAAAATTGCCAACCAAGTAGATATTTTGATTTTAGCTACGCCAGTTGGAATAATAGTTAATCTTTTGAAAAAATTAGCTCCTCATCTAAAAAAAGAAACAATTGTTTTTGATTTAGGAAGTACCAAGGAAAAAATAGAGAAGGTGGCCAAAGAAAGTCTTCCTAAAGGAGTTTCTTTTGTAGGTTGTCATCCTTTTTGTGGCTCAGAAAAAGGAGGAGTAGAAAAAGCAAAAGAAGATCTTTACCAAGGAGCGCGGTGTTTTATCACCTCAACCAATAAAGCTTCTTATCTAGTCGAAAAGATTTGGAAAAAAATTGGCTCCAGAGTTATTAGGGTTACCCCTTGTGCTCATGATAATATTACTTGTTTGATTTCTCATCTTCCTCATTTTATTTGTTTTTCTTTAGTTGGTGCTATACCGGATAAATATTTAGA
>JAWOBO010000075.1:0-7916 GCA_046484225.1 Candidatus Omnitrophota bacterium
TTGATATAGTCTTCGACGTCTAAGGAAATGTGGAGTTGTCTTTTTATATTAGCAATTCTTTGGGCAGGATAAGGGTGGGTCCGAAAATAAGAAAGCGGCCTGATCTTTTCTTTACTTTTTTGATATAACTTCTCAAGCAGTTCTAAACCAGCTTTCGGATCATAACCAGACAATTTAGTATATTTAATTGCTAGATTATCAGCATTAAATTCATCTTTGCGAGAATGAGCGGCCATGATTTGAGCAAGGGCAAAGGAAAGGCCGCCGGTAAAATTATCATCGGAAGGAGCCGTAGTTGAAGCAACAAGCAAAAGATTATAGCCCATAGCCGCCTGAAGCCTCTTTATGTGGTGCCGGCTAACAATATGAGCCATTTCGTGAGCCAGGACAAAAGCTAATTGATCTTCATCTAAGATATCAAGCAGATCTTTAAAAATATAAATATAACCTCCGGGTAGGCTAAAGGCATTAATTACTTCTTTACTTTTGTCTTCTTTATCGATTACATAAAAATAGTAGTTCAGCTCCCCTCTGTCTGAAACTTCAGTTATCCTTTTGGCTATTTTCTGCACTCTTTCTATATCATAGGGATTAGTAGATACCTCAAACTCCTCGGCTACTTGTTTTGCAACATTTTTACCCATCGCCACTTCTTTTTCGGTTGAGAAAAAATAAACATCCTGGTTTTGGGTTCCTAAGTTATACTCGGTGGTCATGCAGCCGGAAATTAAAAAGATAGCAGATAGCAGATAGCAGATAACAGATAAAGAAAATAATTTTTTCATTCAGTTAGAAAATCGGATTTGGTAAAAAGAGAAAAGAGTTTACAGCCTTCCTTAGCTAAAGCTTCTCTTGCACCTTCGTTGCGGTCAACCACTACCATAATCTCTTCTACTTGGATGCCTTGATCGTTTAGGGCTTTTTTTGCTGCCAGCAAAGACCCTCCGCTGGTAGCAACATCATCACACAAAATTACCCTTGAACCGCTTTTAAGTTCTGGGCCTTCAACCATCTTTCTTTGCCCGTGTTTTTTCGGATTTTTTCGAATCAAAAATCCCGGTAAATTCTTACCATTCTGTTCTGCAATAAGACAAACCCCCCCTACAATTGGATCAGCTCCCAAAGTTGGGCCGCCAAATGCATCCACTTGTTTTTGTTCTAGGTGTTGAGAAAATAAATTAGATATATAATAAATACCTTCTGAACTAAGAGAAACTTTCCTGGCATCAATATAAAAATTGCTGATTTTACCCGATGAAAGTTTCACTTCTTTTTTTTGATAAGCATTTTCCTTTAAAAGTTTAAGTAATTTTTGTTTCATTCTTTACCTCTTTTTTAAAATTATACCAAACAAATAGTTATCTACAATTGTTATTTACCGGTTTGTCAAGAGCGGTTAAATGATTGGAGTCCGACTCCAATCATACAGAGCCATACTCACTCTTGTCATTGTCCGGCTTGACCGGGGAATGACATTTGGAGCCTTACTTTTGCCCCTGTTTAGCATCGAACTTTTGATATTACCTTTGTTAACTTCAACAGCTAACAAAATACCAGATTTTGAGTGCTGTGGAGCATTTTTTTTAAAAAGATCCTTCGCCCTTCGGCTCAGGGTAACAGCAGAGAGAAACTACGTCACCACTCGTTTCCTGCTTGTCAGCAGACAGGCGTTCGTTCCTCCGATGACAAGTGAAAGATTATTTTTTAGAATTATCGCATTAATTTAAAGACTGCATTGAAGTGCTAAACCTTTGGCTGGTTGCCTCTATAGTAGGGTTGTTTCTTTGATCCGGATCAACAGGATCATAATCTTCAGGATCATAGCAAAGGAAAAGATTATTTATAGTTAATATTCCTTCGTCAACATCATAAGTTGGTATATTTAATTGAGCCCTAGGGTTTTGCACTAATCTATTAGTTAACTTATGAAGATTATCTTCATGGTCTATAAAAGCAACGGTATGGGGTTTAATGGTATGGCCGGAAGAAGTAGTATACTCAGCATCAGTAGTGTTAAAATGATAGCTAACTACTGTATCATCGGAAAAATTAATAGGGGTTTCGTTTCTGTTGCCATATCTATCAATATCCTGATTTATAGATATTTCAAATCTATCCGGTGCATTTGTCCTATCAACGTCTACAGCTTTATTATTCACCCATCCTGTAGCCTTATATACATTTTTGTCAATATGATCAAGCAGATAAGCCATCTCGTTTAAGACCTCAGATTTTGTATCTGATGAAGTAAAAAAGCCTGAGCTTGCGTTATAAATTCCAAAAACCGCTAAAATTACCACCCCAATTAAAACCAGAGAGATAAGAAGTTCGATTAAAGTTATAGATTTCTGCATAATTAATCAGGATATTCAACAATTATTTCCGCTTGCCGGTAGTCTTGGTTGTTAACACTATTTACTTCATATCTTGTATTCGAATCTTCATAATTAATACCATCGATATTACTCCAGCTACCGGATAATGGTAAGCTTTTATTTATACCGGAAAAACCATTTGCATACCAGCCTCCATCGGCCTTTACCTCACCATAAAGAGTTCTAGAATGGCTATAAGAAAGATCTGCAGCGGTAGATCGTTCCTGAGCATGGCGGATATATGCTCTTACGGTAAAAAAAGCTGAAGTAAGGCCTCCTACAACTAGAGTCAAAAGCACCGCCGAAATTAAAATCTCAAGCAGAGATACAGCCTTTTTAGCAATTTTTCTTTTCATGTCCGGTTAATCTAGAAAAAGACTATTGTTTCTTTTTTTTAAGAAGCCTCGTCAGCGTCTTCATCGATAGTCCAATTTTGAGTACCTTTTGTACCAGTGGCTGTAACAGTAAACCCCGTACCGCCGCCGGTAAGCCTCACTACATATGTCCAGTTTCCACCATTTGCTGTGGAAGGAGGTAAATCAAGACCAAGAACGTTATTACAATGAATATTGGAATTAGCAGCTACACCGGTAGTGCAAGCTTCATATTGACCTTCTTCTAGTTCGTGAGTCTTTTCTGCCGTCTGAATCAATTTAAGATTGGTGCGAGCTTCCCTGTCTATTGTCTTTTGCTGGGCTCCAAAAAAACCAGGCATAGCAAAACTAACCAAGATACCCACAATCAAAACTACAATTATCAGTTCAAGCAGGGTAAAAGAACTTACCTTCATCTTGTAAAAATTAATCATTAGATTCTTTAGTATTTAGATAGACTTAACAACTACCATTACGGACTAAAATTTCCGCCCCAGGTTCCATCCTGGTCCAAAGTTATGGTTTCGCCATTATTAGGCCCACCATTTCTTGTTGCAGTAAGAGTGATTGCATTTGTACCTACATTACTACTAGCATAAGTCCAATCATTGTCTGCACCTATGTCAGTCATCTCAACAAAAGTCCCTAAATTACCTTCGCCACCACAAGGGTTATTATCTGGTGTGTCATCAATCGCAACATAGCTATCATTTGCCGCTCTACACATCTTCTCCGCCTGCATAATTATCGAAAGATTGTGCCTTGCTTTTCCGCCTTTTGCCCTTTCAACAGCTGAAAGATATTGAGGAACAGCGAAGGAAGCCAAAATAGCTACTACGATAACTACAATTAGCAGCTCAAGCAGCGTAAACCCTTTTCTCATAAAAACCCTCCTTTTTATTTTTTACCCCTAACATAAGTATACAACAATTATCTTATTTTTGTCAACTTTTATTGCAGAGTAGAAATTTTAAACATCGGTAAAAATAAAGCAACTACAATAATACCGATGACAACTCCCATAACTACAATCATCAACGGCTCAAAAGCACTCACCAACCGATCTATTTTAGTGGTAAGTTCTCTCGAATAATGCTTTGAGACCTTATCAAAAACATCCGGCATGCTTCCTGTTTCTTCGCCGATTTTTGCCATCTCCGAAACTAATACCGGAAAAACACCAATTTTTGTTAATTCCTCCGAAAGTGACCCCCCCTCCTTTACTCTTTCTGAAACTCTCTGCAGTTGCCTCTGGAGAGCCTGATTTCCAACGCTATCGGAGGCGACAGTCAAACTATAGACTAAAGGCAGGCCGCTTTCTAAAAGAATGTGGAGAATAGAAGTAAATCTTTCAATATAGACCAAAAACATAATATCAGCTATAAAAGGAGCTTTTAACATAAACTTGTCTATGACCAACTTTGTCTCCGGCTTTTTTTTCAAAAAAACAAAAGCAACAAAAGCCAAAATGATAAAACCAATAATTAGGAAAAAATTTTCTTCTAGAAAACCAGCCGCCGAAAGAACAAATTTAGTTAACCCGGGAAGCTCAATATCAAACTGCTTAAACAAATCTTTGAATTTAGGAAAAATTATTTTAATAAAAATAAATACTGCTATTAAGGAGGCTGCAATTAAAATTACCGGATAAACCAAAGCACTCTTTATCTTTCTTTCAAACTCCATTCTCATCTCCAGAAAATCAGCTAGTTTATTTAAAACAAAAGGAAGATTTCCGGAAGCTTCCCCCACCTGAATTATTCCCACCCAAAGCCTTGAAAAAATATTAGGATGTTTTTTAACTGCGTCTTTAAAAGAAAGCCCACCTCGAACTTCCTTAGCGCACTGCTGTAAAACCTTCGCCAACTTTACACTTTCGGTTTGATTAGAGACAAGCTTCAGACTGCGCAAAAGAGTAACCCCGCTGGATAACATAGTAGCTAAATTTCGCGCCAAAAAGGTAAGATCCTGCAATTTAAGAGAGCCTCTTTTACCTTTTGCTTTTCTTAAATTATCTTGATTCTCTTTATCTTTTTTTCCTTCCTGGGTTAAAGATATAATATAAAGGCCTCTTTCTCTTAATCGGGAAATAAGCTCTTCCTTAGAAGAGACTATCTCCTGGCCTTTAACAGTCTTTGCCTCTTTGTTTTTTGCCAGATAATTAAATTTGGGCATAATATTTACTATCGACTCACAGCTGCTACAGAAAGCACCTCATCTAAAGAAGTAATACCTTCTTCAACTCTTTTTAGGCCGCTTTCCAGCAAAGATAAAGTCCCTTTTTTCTTGGCGATTTCCATAATCTGAGAACGCTCTCCACCCTTATGGACGACCTCTCTTAAATCCTGATCCATCAGTATAACTTCTGTAATTACTGACCTGCCCTTATAGCCGATAGAATTACATTTGTCGCATCCTTTCGGTTTATAGATTACCGGTGAATCTAGATGAACTCCATTAGGTAAATCTTCTTCCTTTACCTCATAAGGTTCTTTACAATTCGGGCAAAGCTTACGAACTAAACGCTGGGCTATTATCAACCGCAGCGATGCTGTAACCAGATAAGAAGGAAGGCCAATATCAACTAAGCGGGTAATAGTTGAGGCAGCATCATTGGTATGAAGAGTAGAAAAAACCAGATGCCCGGTTAAAGCAGCTCGAATAGTCATCTCAGCAGTTTCAAGATCTCTGGTTTCTCCAACTAAAATTATATCAGGATCCTGTCTTAGAAAAGATCTTAAAGCATTAGCAAAAGTTAATCCGATCTCTGGTTTAACTTGTACCTGATTGATTCCTTTTACTCTATACTCAACAGGATCTTCAGCGGTAATAATATTTTTAGCAGAACTTTTAACCTCATTTAAAGCAGCATAAAGAGTAGTAGATTTACCTGAACCGGTAGGCCCGGTCAATAAAATCAATCCATAAGATGTATTAAGCCCCTTACGAATTAATTCAAGTTCTTGAGGTAGGAAACCTAATTTAGCTAAATCAAGGGGAACTCTGCTTTTATCTAAAATACGTAAAACTACTTTTTCTCCATAAATAGTCGGTAAGGTAGAAACTCTTAAATCTATCAACTTTTTATTCATCTTTACCATAAACCCCCCATCTTGGGGAAGGCGTTTTTCAGCGATATCCATTTTGGATAAAATTTTAATCCTTGAAATTATCGGCAGATAAAGAGCTTGGGAAGGAGACGGCATATCATATAAAATACCATCGATACGGTATCTCAACAGCAAAGCACCGTAACACGGCTCAAGATGAATGTCAGAAGCATTTTCTTCTATCGCCTGTCTTACTATCAAATCAACTAACTTAACAACAGGAGCTTCTTCAGCTTTTGCAATAATTTTATCTAAACTTAAATCAGTTCCTTCAGAAGAAATTTCTTTTATTGCTTCTCCCTGCTCTTGACCGCCTTTTTTATCAGCAGCTTGGATAGCATCGCGAAAAATCTTTTCTTTTCCGTAAGTTTTTTCAATAGCCCGGCGGATATCTTTCCGGGTAGAAATTACCGGATTAATCTCACAACCGGTAATTTTTTTTAAATTATCTATCAAGATTAAATCAAGAGGATCAGACATAACCACTGTCAAGGAATTAAAACTGCGGGAAAGGGGCAGAACAAGGTTTTTGGCAGCAAAATCACGGGGAATCAACTCTTCTAAATTCTGATCTGGAACTGGTTTTAATTTTCCGGAAGAAAGAGAAACATAGGGAATATTCAACTGTCTGCTTAAAGCAATTATGATTTGCTCTTGGCTTACATACCCTAGGCGAATTAGAATCTCGCCTAGTTTACCTCCTTCTTTCTCTTGTAATGAAATTGCCTCATTAAGCTGTTTTGAGGTAATTAAGCCTTCATCAATTAAAATATCTCCTATTTTTTTATAACGCGCCATAGTTAATCTTTATAGCTTACTGTATATCTATCTAAAGTACCTCTAACTGATTCCTGCCGGCTGGGACGATACTGTTCTCTTCTTAATGAACTCACCCCGCTTTTCTTTTTAGCAAGACGGTTATTTTGCATTATTTTAGGGGTAAGAAAAACCATAAGCTCCCTATCACCGGTACCTGTACTATCTTTATGCCTGAATAAAGCCCCTAATAAAGGGATATCTCCTAAAAACGGAACCTTACTTACAATTTCTTTTTCATCATTTCTAATTAGGCCTCCTAAAAGTAAGGTTTCTCCCTCTCGAAGCCTAACCACCGACCGAGTACTTCTATCTTGGATATTTTTGAAAGTATTATTTTGCTCATCGACAAAATCTGAATCTGTCGTATCCACTACCGAAGGATGAACGATTAAAGTAATTTCATCGGTTGAGGGTACAACTTGAGGAGTTACCCGTAAAGTTACCCCGGAACCTTTATAACTTCCTACATCAGAAATTCTTTGCGCTTCGGTTGACTGAATATTGCCATCATCGTCATACTCTACTTTTGTTCCAATTACCTCATCAGTTATAACATCAATTTCTGCAGTTTCGTTATTAAGAGTTAAAATCTTTGGCCGAGCCAGAATTTTTGCAGTTGTATCTCGCCGATGAAATTCTGCAAGCAAATCATTATCAGTTAAATCAACCGTCGCTGTCCTCCAAGGAATCGGGCCCTTATTAGGTGAAAAAGTAGCTGGAAAAGGCGTAAATAAACTAGAGATTCCAGCTGTTGCCCTCTGTGTACCGTATTGAAACCCTATTCTATCAACTACATCCTTACTCACATCGAGAACCTCAATTTCAATCATAACTTTTAAAGGAGCGGTATCTATCTTATTCATAACTTCATCAATTATCGGAAATTGAGAAGGTACGTCAACCACAACTAAGCTGTTGGTAAAAGAATTTTCAATAACTTTTCCTTCGGCAGTTATAACTCCTTCAATAATTTCTTTTAAACTACTCTTTTCCTCATCAGCTTCGCCTCCTTCACTACCCTCATCACTCAAAGCTCCTCTTTCTTCAAGAATCTGATCAATCTCTGTCTGCATCCTCGAACTTTTAACTCTTGCGTGTTTTAGATGATAAACCTTGGTTTTAAGCTCTGTGTCTGGTTTGCCCATCTCCTTTACTACAAACATTTTAGCTTCCGGATAAAATTCGTAAGCTAAATTATTAGCTTCAAAAAGAATATCCATAGCTTCTTTAAGCGGCAC
>JAWOBO010000093.1:0-2839 GCA_046484225.1 Candidatus Omnitrophota bacterium
GAAAAAACCGATATCGAAGGAACCGGCCGCTGGTACAAAATCTCCCTAACCTACATCTTCTAACCTAGCAAAAAAGGGGACGTTTCCCTCTGTTATAAGTTACTGCAGATAAAAGAGTTATAAAGCAGTGTTTTCCGGAGATAAACGGAAAATGCCAGTTTATAACCCATTGGCCAACAAAAGGTTATAAAGGAGGGAAACGTCCCCTTTTACTTTTATGGGAATTAAATCTTGACAGAAGGAAAAAAATATTGTATATTGAAAATGGAAACCATTATCAATAACTAAAATGGGAACAAAATTTCGGGGGACAAATGAGTGATATCAATTGGAAGTTTTCAAAAAAGTTTGGAACTCATTGGATAAAGGTAAAATTTTATTCGCAGGAGCCAGATATAAAAAAAGATGAACCTAAAAGAAATATACGATTTTGTGAAGCTACCAAAGAGGCAATAACAGAACCTATTTTTTTAGACCAAAAAAGCCTCAATTGCAAAGGGGCTCTTTATGCTTTTGGCTGGAATACCGATTATAAAGATGATTTTTTAGACAGGTGCCAAGAAAAACGAAGAATTCAAGCTGATGTTTTAGAATCATTATTTTTTAAAGTTCCCCGCCTAAAAAGATCATTTAAATATATAGGGTTAAACACAGAAGGATCTTCGGATATACTTATTTCTTATATGCAACCTGAAAAAGTTATGAGATTATTAAAAATTTATTACAACTATTATGGAAAAGAATTATTTTTCTCTTCTTCTAATATGATGGCTATTTGCGGTGGAATTGCGGTAAAAACTTATTTGGAGAATAAAATCAATATCTCTTTTGGCTGTGATGATTCAAGAAAATATGCAAATATGGGTAGAGACAAAATAGCGGTAGGTATCCCTAAGAAGTTATTTAAAGTATTTGTTAATTAAATAAGGAGTTTAGAAATGGATCAAACTAAAGATAAAGCAAGACAAAGAGCCGAACAGGATAAGCGTCTTAAAGAAAAAATGGCGCAAATAAAACATAAAATTATAGTTATGAGTGGAAAGGGCGGAGTTGGTAAATCTACGATTGCAGTTAATTTAGCTTCCGGCCTGGCTTTAAAAGGCTATAGAGTAGGTATTTTAGATATTGATATTCATGGCCCAAATATCGCAAAGATGTTTAAACTAGAGGATAAACAACTTATTGGCTCTGATTTAGGAATTGAACCAGTTAATGTATTTTCTGATTTAAGCCTAAAAGCAATAAGCCTTGCATTTTTATTTAAAGATAAAGATAAGGCAGTAATTTGGCGGGGGCCGTTAAAGATGATAACTATAAAACAATTTTTAGCCGATGTTAATTGGGGCAAACTTGATTATTTAATTATTGACTCTCCGCCGGGTACAGGGGATGAACCTTTATCAGCTTGTCAACTTATCCCTGGTTTAGATGGGGCAGTGATTGTAACTACTCCCCAAGATGTGGCAATTTTAGATGCAAGAAAAAGCATTAATTTTGTAAAAGAATTAAAATTGCCGGTTATGGGAGTAGTTGAAAATATGAGTGGGTTTATTTGCCCTCATTGCAAAAAAGAGATAGATTTATTTGGCAAAGGCGGCGGAGAAAAATCAGCTACTGAACTAGAAGTTCCTTTTTTAGGGAATATTCCGCTTGAGCCAGAATTTGTTAAATCCGGTGATTCAGGGGCTCCTTTTATTTATCGGCATGTTGGATCTCAAGTATCAAGAAGAATTAATAAAATAATTGAAAAAATTATATCTTCTCTAGAAAAAAATAAAAGTCTAAACATAAAATTATGAATTTATTATTTCAGCAGATTCTTTATTTTATAATTGGTTTCTTTGCTGGTCTGAGTAGTGGTATTTTTGGCATAGGCGGAGGTTCAATTAGGACTCCTTTGCTTTTTTTAGCAGGATTGCCTCTTAGAACTGCATTTGGTATTAATTTTTTAGTTATTCCTTTTTCTTCTTTTATCGGTGCTTTTACTCATAGAAAAAATATTGCAAAAGAGATAATTGTTTGGGCGGTTGTCTTAGGTGTTTTAGGCGAGTTAATCGGTGCTTTTCATGTGGGGATTATACCAGTTAAATTTTTAGCAATATTATATGTTGTTATTTGTTTTATGTTAGCTTTTGGTATTTTTTGGAATAGGTTTTTTCCTGTATTTGCTAAAAAGTTTAAAGGCAACAAAACAATCTTTGGATTATCTTCTTTTGTAATTAGTTATATTACTGGTTTGAGAGGAGGTAGTGGTGGCCAGGTTTTTCCCGCACTTTTTAAAACTTTGGGGCTTTCAACCCGTAGGGCAATTGCAACTTCGTTAGTTGTATCTACTTTTACTGCCTTAGGAGCTATTCCTATATATTGGCAAAGAGGAGATTTAGTTTGGTTGCCAGCAGTTTTTGTCTTAATAGGTTCGGTTGCCGGAGTAAGGATAGGAAGTTTGTTTTCTTTAAAGACAAAACCATTATGGTTAGAGATTGGCTTGGCTTTTATTACTGTAATTTTAGCTTTGTTAGTTTTAGTCAAAGTAATTTGTTTAAATTAAAGGGGCATAGAATGGATAAAAAAAATATTAAAGTAAAAAAAATAGTAGCAATAGGTTGTTCTGGATGTGGTGCATTAGCTGCTTTAACTATAAAAAAGTTAGAACCTATTCTAGATGTAACTGTAATCCGCCAGCCGGAAGAAAGAGGCTTATTGACTCGTTGTGCGACTCCTTATATTTGTTGCGGTAATGTGATGGTAGATTCTTCTTATAAAGATGACAATATTTTTACTGAAAAAAGAATAAATTTAGTAAATGTAGCAGCAACAGAAATAGATAGAAATAATAAGG
>JAWOBO010000091.1:0-5181 GCA_046484225.1 Candidatus Omnitrophota bacterium
GAGACCTGGCTCGATAAGCTAATTGACGATCATCAGTTACAACTACAATCTGTTTCTTATTTTTAACTTGTTCTGTCTTTTTTATTATTCGATCATCTGCACTTTCTTGACCGCTAAATATAATTTTGTATCGAAAATTATTTATCGGATAAGGCGGCCGACCCCCATCAAAAACAATCCAAACATCATTATTAAAACTCCCGGTAAGTTTATTTTTATAAATAAAAAAAATAAGTTCACTGCAAGGAGAGAAAGAGTCTTTTATATTTGAAATTTTATGAACTAGGTTGTAGCCATCGATAATAAATTGTAACATAAAATACACCTCCTAAAAGACTTGCAGAAATTAGAAAAAAAAGATTTACTAAAGAAATTCCTAGCCCCACAGATTCTGCAACCCCATAACTCGCTAAAAAATATACCAACAATGCTTCACGAGTACCTGCGCCAGCAATAGTTATCGGTATAAAAGCTGCAGCCGTAACTATTGGAATTAATACTAAAAAAATAATTGGGCTAAGAGTAATCCCGAAAGCCAAAGAAGCAATAAAAAAACCAATTGGTATTAAAATTTGAATTAGTAATGATAGTAATAATGATTTATAAAAAACAACTGGTTTTTGCTTAAATAAATAAAGCTGATCATGCAATAATAAAACCTTATTTCTAATTAAAGATTTTTTTTTAAAGATTTTTAAAGAGAAATTAAAAAAAGAACGATCAAAAATAACAAAAGACAAAAAAAACACAATTACAACTAATACCACTATCGGTAACAATACTTGCCGTTTTTGAACCCAACTATCAAGAAACAAAAAGCTAACCAATGCAACTAAAGTTAAGGCTAGCCCCCCACTAAACCTATCCATCAATACCGTAGAAGCTATTTTATTTGTTTTGCCATGGCGCTGAGATATACCAAATCCTCTAAATAAATCTCCGGCGATAAAAGAAGGAAAAAATAGATTTAAAAAAAGGCCAGAAAAATATGAATAAAATATTTCCCGAATTGACGCAGCAACACCTACGGAAACTAATAACACTTTCCATCTAACAACACCTAAAAAAAAGGAAAAACAAAAAATTAGATAAGCAAAAAATAAATAGATTTTTTGAGAATTTTTATAAACATCTATTAGCCTTTGGTAGGGAATAAACTTAAAGAGAACAAAAAAAATAAGAATAGTTATAATTATTCTTAAGAGAAAAAATATCTTTTTACACACTTGTCACACGCTCAAATAACTTTGACGAAGGCATTTATAAATTTCAATTGAAGCTATTGCCCCTTCAGAAGCTGCGGTAATTAATTGCCTAAGCGGCCTCTTTCGACAATCTCCACAAGCCCAGATTGAATTAGAAGATGTTTTCAATTCATTATTGGTTAAAATAAAACCACGTTCATCGGTTGCTACAGCCGCTTGGCAAAAATCAGTATTAGGTGATGCTCCTATAGCAACAAA
This sequence comes from Candidatus Omnitrophota bacterium, assembly GCA_046484225.1. Lineage (GTDB taxonomy): Bacteria > Omnitrophota > Gorgyraeia > Duberdicusellales > 4484-171 > PXAH01. The sequence continues at coordinate 1,464 of JAWOBO010000091.1, forward strand.
AAGGCCATCTAAGGCTAAATTTGTTTTTTCTTTTGTGTTAACTTCTTCTAAAACCAACCTTTCTAATCTTTGCGGCCCCTCTAGTTTTTTAATATTGTGATTATAAATTATTGTAATATTTTCTTTATCCTCAAGATTTTTCTGCAGATAATGCAAAGCCCTTAGCTTGTCGCGCCTATGAATTAAAGTAACTGATTTGGCAATATTAGATAGATATAACGCTTCTTCAACTGCGGTATTTCCTCCGCCAACTACGGCTACATCTTTATTTTTAAAGAAGAAACCATCGCAAACAGCACAATAAGAGATTCCTTGTCCAGCAAATTTATCTTCATCTTCAATACCTAATTTTTTAAATGACGATCCTGTTGCTATAATGGCGGCTTTACTGGTATATTGGCCTTTATCGGTTAATGTTTGCAACTGATTATTTTGCTTTTCAATCTTTTTTACTTCTTCACTTTGAACAGTTATATCTAGGCCAGATAAAGTTTGAGTTAACCGCTTAGCTAAATCACTTCCCCTAGCTCCTAATTCGATACCTAAATAATTATCAATCCTTTCCATATAAAAAAGCTGTCCGCCGATTACTTTTGATTCAAAAATCTTAAAATTTAAACCAGAACGTTTTGCGTAAACAGCTGCATTGACTCCGGCAATTCCCGCACCAATAATTATTAGATCTAAATCTTTATTCATTTAGCTTTTCCATTTTTTATTTTATTAAGCAAGGGAGTAATCATCAACCTCTTCCAAAATGAAATTCTATCAATAAAAGTTATCCCATTTATATGATCTATTTCGTGTTGAAAAACAACAGCTAATACTCCTTGTAGATTAAAAGAGACTGGCCTACCTTTAAAATCTAAAGCTTCAACGCAAATTTTATGGCTGCGTTTTATCTCCAACTCGATTCCAGGAAAACTTAAACAACCTTCTTTAAAAGTTATAGAGCCTTCCTTCTTTGTTATTTTAGGATTAATAAGTTTATAGATATTGCCTTCGGCCTCAATAACAATTAATGGCATAGCTAAACCCACTTGATTTGCAGCCAAACCAACCCCATCACTTGCTTTCATTAAAACATACATCTGATCTAAAATGTTTTCTATAACTTCATCAGGCTCTTTTATGTCTTTAGTTTTTTCCCTAAGTATCCTATCCGGCCACTTATGTATTTTTAATTTTGTTTTCATTGTCTACCTCAATAAGCTTAGGTGATAAATCTTTTAATTCATCTTCCTTATAATAACCATAAGAAATAATTATTATTTTATCTCCTTTATAACCTTGACGAGCTGCCGGCCCATTTAAACAGATGACACCACTTTTTCTTTTGCCTGTAATTACATAAGTTTGAAGACGAACTCCATTATTTAAATTTAAGACATCTACTTTTTCCCCCTCGCATAGGTCTGCTGCTTCCATCAACTCTTGGTCTATAGTAATACTGCCTTTGTAATATAACTCTAAGGCCACCACCGTAGCATAACTAATTTTTGACTTAAGCATTGCCCTGATCATTTCATTTACCTCTTTGTTTTACTTTTAACGCAAAAAAACACAAATTTTTAACGAATAAACGCTAATTATATTCGCGTTCATTTGCCTCTTAGATTCGCGTTCTTTCGCGTTAACTTCTTGTATTTTTTAAATAATTTATAAGTTAATTTTGCAATCATTAACTCTTCATCAGTAGGGATAATTAAAACTTTCGTTTTTGGAGATATTTTTTTTATCTGGCGTTCTATCAATTTTACCATATCTGGGTTGTTTTCGCCAATTCCTCCGGTAAAACAAACTGCATCAGCGCCTCCTAAATAAAATAGATACGCACCAATGTATTTTTTAAGGCGAGCCATAAAAATATTAACAGCAAGTTTTGCCCGCTGGTTACCATCTTTGCCAGCCTTACGCACATTACGTAAATCATTGCTTACCCCCGAAACCCCTAAAAAACCGCTCTTCTTATTAAGAATTTTATCCATCTGGCCAACAGTTAGCTTTTCTTTTTTCATTATATTAAAAATTGCCGCAACATCAATATCACCGCAGCGAGTTCCCATCATTAATCCTTCTAAAGGTGTAAACCCCATAGATGTAGCCACCGAACTACCCTTTTCTATGGCAGTTATGCTACAACCATTACCTAAATGGGCAGTTATTAGTTTTAATCTAGATAAAGGTTTTTTTAAAAGCTCCGCTGTTTTCTGGGCGACAAATTGATGAGAACTGCCATGAAAACCATATTTACGAATTTTATAGTTTTTGTAATATTTGTATGGAATAGGATAAATATAGTTTTCTTCTGGTATAGTTTGATGAAATGCCGTATCAAAAACTGCAACCTGAAAATTTGTTGGAAAGGCCTTAAGGCAATGTTTTATTCCCGCCAAATTAGCCGGATTGTGCAAAGGGGCAAGCTCACTGCATTTTTGGATTTGCCTTATTACGGTTTTGTCAATTAAGTGAGGTTGCTTGAACTTCTCTCCGCCATGAACAACTCGATGCCCAACCGCAGCTATATCCTTTAAAGAGCCTACCTTTTTTTTTGATAAAATTTTATTTATCAGTTCATCTATAGCCTGAGTATGATTTTTTATTTTTGATCTCGCCCCTCCAATTTTTTCAATCTCTCCCTTATCAATAAGAAATTCTTTAGGAAAATTAAAAAGCTTGTATTTAACAGAAGAACTTCCTGAGTTTATAACTAAAATATTCATATTAAATATTAGATTGAACTTCTAGGATTTATTCTGAGCCCTTACTACAGTAACTGCTGCACAATCTATAATATCATCAACTTCACAACCCCTAGATAAATCACTGCAAGGCTGCTTTGTCCCTAAAATAATTGGGCCAATAGCTCTTGCTTTTGCAAGCCTTTGACTTAGCTTATAACAAATATTACCCGCATCAAGATTAGGAAATACTAAAATGTTAGCTTTTCCCGCTACATTACTTTTATCTAACTTTCGCGAAGCAACTTTTGGATCTAGGGCACTATCTCCTTGTAGTTCACCATCAATCATAAAACCACTTTTCTTTGATTTAGCAATTTCAACTGCATCCTTAATCTTATCAACCCATCTTCCTTTGGCACTTCCTTTGGTTGAAAAGCTTAGCAAAGCTACTCGAGGAATAATCCTTAAAACTTCCTTAGCAAAACGAGCACTAGAGATGGAAATATTAGCAAGCTGTTCGCTGCTAGGATAAGGTATCACTCCGCAATCAGCATAAACAAATGTTCCCTCTTCTCCATACAAACAGTCAGGAACATCAATAATAAAACAACTTGATATAGTACCAACAGTTTTATCTAGGTCAAGGCAGTTAAGCGCTGCTTTGATTACAGAAGAGGTAGTATATTTTGCTCCGGCAACAAAACCATCTACGCTATCATACTTTACCATCATCGCCGCATAATAAAGAGGATTCTCCATCAACTCTCTTGCTTCTTCAAAGCTTATCCCTTTTGCTTTTTTTCTTTCATGGAAAATATTTGCATATTTTTCTTGTTTCTCAACATCAAGATTATCATGAGTAAGTAATAAAGCGTTGGCTATTTTTTCTTGATTAATACGCTCAACAGCTTCGACTACTCTTTCATCATTTGCCTCAGGAAAAATAATTTTTCGCGGATTTTTTTTAGCTTGTTCTCTCAAGCCTTTAACAATTTTACGCATTTATCCTCCTAAAGATTTTCTATTAAAATTGT
>JAWOBO010000017.1:0-3643 GCA_046484225.1 Candidatus Omnitrophota bacterium
AAAGGTTGGCTCGTTTATAGAGGCTATAATATCTTTGATCTTTGTGCTTATTCTAGTTTTGAAGAAGTTTCTTATCTTCTTTTATACGGAAAACTTCCCAGCGAAGATCAACTTAAAAAATTTAAAGAAAAATTAATAGATTACCACAATATTCCTAAAACAATAAGACTTTTGGCAGGTTTTCCGGTTCAAGATATGAATGCGATGGGGGCACTACGCTTAGGGACAAATCTTATGCGTCAAGAGTGTACATTTGTTGACAAAGAAGAATATAGGCCAGATGCAGAAACCACAATTAGCGCAGATGAAGACTCTATACCAATGGAAACTAAGCCTAAAGGGGAAAAGAAAGCTATTTATTCTCTAAAGAGAGCAGAAGGTATTAAGAAGCCTACAGGTTTAAGTAAAGATTTGCATATGCCGGTAGGTTTTGAATCAGCTCTTCATCTTATTTCTGGCATTCCTACTATCGCGGGAGCTGTATCTCGTCTGAGGGCTGGAGAGTTGCCACTTAACCCTGACCCGGAGTTGAGCCATGCCGGTAATTTAATTTATATGTTGACTGGCCGCCGGCCTAGCGCAGTTGAAGAAAGAATTATGGATATATCTCTTATTCTTCATGCAGACCATGGTATGAACGCGTCTACGTTTGCTACTATGGTGGTAGCTTCTACTTTGTCTGACCTTTACTTTGCAGTCGGTTCTGGAGTTGCAGCTCTTAACGGGTCTTTACATGGAGGAGCGAATGAACGTGTAATTAAGATGTTGTCAGAAATTGAGGAATCAAAAAATGTTGAAAAATGGTATAAGAAAAAGATTGCAAAAAAAGAAAAAATTAGCGGTTTTGGTCACAGAGTTTACAAGGCTTATGATCCAAGGGCAAGAGTGCTGGGACCTTTGGCTGAATTTTTGGTTAAATCTACAGATAACAAAAAAAATAAAAATTTATTTAAAATTGCACAAAAACTAGAAAAGAAAGTTGTTTCTAGCCTAGGTCAGAAGAAAAAGATTTTTCCAAATGTTGATTTTTATTCCGGTATTGTCTATTCTTGCCTGGATATACCAACTGAGCTTTTTACACCAATTTTTGCAGTTAGTCGTGTTTCTGGCTGGACTGCAAGGGCCTTGGAATATCTTAAAAATAATCGTATTTTTAGGCCGAGAGCCGTTTACTCTGGACCTTTAGATGAGAAATATACGCCAATTAACAAGCGGAAATAATTTCTTGACTTATATTTGAGAAAAATTTATAATAAAAAAACCTCAGAAAAAAATAATATAGCCACGGTTAAGATAAAAATAGGGAGGCAGAATGGTTGAAAAAACTTTCAAGATTGTTTCTAATTTAGAAACTTATCTTACCCCAGAATTAATTTCCGAAGCTCTCCTAAACTACTTTACCCTTGATCCAGCAAAATCTGATGCAATTTTTGGAGTAGTTGAAAAAGAGGCGAAAAGCAAAAAAAGACAAAGCGACAAGATAAGCCTTAAAGTGTAGAAGGTTTATTAATGAAAAAAATAGTTTTAACTTTTATCGTCTGCTTGTTGTTGTTTTCAATAGGCTTTAATCTTCAAGCAGATACCGATTCGAGCTATTTAAAAAATGTGCTTGGTTTGATTGCTGACAAAACTCTAGATGCTTATAATCGGCAAGATTATATAGCTTTTTTTAAGTATTATTCAAACACTTTAAGCCAGTTCAAAAATAAAAAATATTTCGACAATTTATTTGTTGCGGCATATAAAGATAAATTTGGCGAGATTGTTTCTAAAGAACTTATTGAGGAAAAAAGCTCCTTAGATTCAGATTATCCTAGACTTGTTTATAAAGCTAGCTGTACAAAATGCAATGATGTTTTGATTACTATAAATTTTCAAAATGAATTTGGCACCTATCGTATTAAACGAGTTGTCTTTGACCGCATACCAAAATTCGTTAACCATTAAATAAAAGTTATAAATTAGATAGCGCCCGTAGATCAATTGGATAGATCGTTTGGCTACGGACCAGAAGGTTGCAGGTTCGAGTCCTGCCGGGCGCATATACTTAGTCTAAAGTTCTAAGTCACAAGTTAAAAGTCATATGTCATAAGTCACAAGATGTAGGTTGTTTTGTAAGCAGGAGGTTTTATGAAAGTTGTAGTTCTTTATTATTCAAGAGGTGGTACTACTAAAAGAATAGCAGAATTAATTGCTGGTTTTCTTAAAAAAGAAAAAATAGAGGTTGATATAGCTAATACTGATGACTTTGAGGTAGAAAAATTACTTGATTATCAAGGCATAATTATTGGTTCACCGACTTATTATGGTAGTTTGGCAGCGTCGGTAAAAAAACTTTTTGATGAAAGTGTTGCTTTTCACGGAAAGCTAGATGGCAAAGTTGGTGCGGCATTTTCTACTTCTGCTAATTTGGCCGGCGGCAATGAAACAACAGTATTAAGTATTTTAGAAGCGATGTTAATCCATGGCATGATCATTCAAGGCGACTTCAAGGGCGATCATTATGGACCGGTTGCAGTAGGGAAGGTCGATTACCGTACAGAACAAAACTGTCAAAGGGCGGCTCAGCGGTTTGCCAGTCTCTTAAGTAAACTAAAACAATGATTGTAATTTTGATAACTGCCTCTAAGGAATCTGGTCTCTAGAGATGTCTTTGACTGATTTACTAATAAAACTGGAACAGTTGTTTCAATCATCACCACTGATTGGTCTGGCGGCTAGTTTTTTAGCGGGGATCTTAGTCAGCTTTTCTCCTTGTAGCTACCCTCTAATTGCTGTTACTTTAGGGATAGTGGGTACCACTTCTTTAAATTCACGCATTAAAAGCTTTTTTTTAAGCTTGCTCTATGTTTCCGGCATTGTGGTTGTGTATACCGTGTTGGGGTTGGTTGCTTCTTTAACCGGGGTGCTGCTTGAACGCCTCTACATAAATCCATTCACTTATTTAATCTTGACTATATTTTTTATTGTTCTTGGTTTGGCCCAACTTGATATTATCAAGCTAAAAATACCATATTTTCATAAAACCACCTCCTTAGATAAAGAAAAAAATAAAATTTCAATATTTTTGTTTGGAGTAATTTCTGGCCTAGCTATAATCCCTTGTAACTTTCCGGTTTTAGGAACAATTTTTAGTTTAATATCTTTAAAGCAAGATGTTGTCTACGGTCTTTTTTCTTTATTTTTATTTTCACTAGGCTATGGTATAATTTTTCTTGTACTGGGGACCTCAACTAGTTTGATTCAAAGATTACCTAGATACAATATTTGGTTTAAGATTATTCGTTTAATCTTAGGGGGGTTTTTGGTTTTAATCGGGTTCTATTTTTTGGCAAAGACAATATTGTTACTTAGATGATTATGATAAAAAAATCTTTTTTCTTATTACTGCTATTAATAGTTGCAAATACTGCTGTTGTCAAAGCAGGAAAACTTACTACTCTCGAGGGAAAAGAAGTTGATTATCAAGAAGTTTCTTCTTCCGAGCAAGTGGTTTTTTTTATTTGGACTACCTGGTGTCCCTATTGTTTGGTTCAGCTTGATCAACTATCAGAACAATGCTCTTACCAAGACGTTAAGCTGGTATTGGTAAATAGCGGCGAAAAAAAACAAGATGTAAGAAATTTTATTAAAAACAGGGGTG
>JAWOBO010000089.1:0-57368 GCA_046484225.1 Candidatus Omnitrophota bacterium
CTTAATTTTTTAAGAGATTTAGAAATGAGCTTTGAAAAAAAAGATTTCTTTTCAAAGTGTGGAGAAATCTATATAATCGGGGATGCTGGGAAGCTAGATATAACAGATCAAAGATGTTATACAAAAAATAACTTAAGAGCTGAAAAAGAAGGTATTGTTTTAGCTACCTATTTTGTAGGGGTTGAAATTCCTGAATTTGAAGGAGAAGATCAAAAAAATATAATGAAAAAAGAAATACAAGGTATATATGACAAGGAGGATGGTTATGGCAGAATGGGTTGGTATAGGAAGAAGGGCTAGACGTTGTTATGGGTTTGATGAAGTTGCACTTGCTCCGGGAGAAGTTACTATAAATCCGGATGAAGTTGATTGTTCTTGGAAATTTGGCGGCAAGGAATTTGCAGTTCCGATTTTAGCTGCAGCTATGGATGGAGTTGTTGGGGTTGATTTTGCCGTAAAAATGTCAAAATTAGGTGGAATTGCGGTCTTAAATTTAGATGGAGTACAAACTCGTTATGAAAATCCTACTGAAATTTTAAAAGAGATATCTGAATCTGACCCAGAAACCGCTACTTCCTTGATTCAGAAGGCCTATACTGCAGAGATTAAAGAAAATTTAATTGCAAAAAGAGTAGAAGAAATTAAGAAAGCCGGAGGTTATGCAGCAGTAAGTTGTATCCCCCAAAATGCTAATAGATTTAGCAAAATTGCAGAGGACGCCGGAGCTGATTGTTTTGTGGTCCAATCAACCGTAACCACTGCAAAACATATTGCCAGTGCTTATAAGCCCCTAAACTTATATAAATTTTGCAGTGAAAAAAAAATCCCTGTAATTATTGGTAATTGTGTAACTTATAAAGTCACCTTAGATCTATTATCGACTGGGTGTGCAGGGATTTTAGTTGGAGTTGGTCCGGGTGCAGCTTGTACAACTCGCGGGGTTTTAGGTATAGGTGTCCCCCAGGTTACCTCAACTATTGATTGTGCTGCAGCCAGAGATTTTTATTATCGTAAAACTGGAAAATTTGTCCCAATTATTACAGATGGTGGAATGAGTAAAGGCGGAGATGTTTGTAAGGCTTTTGCCTCGGGAGCAGATGCGGTTATGATTGGTTCTGCATTTACTCGAGCCAAAGAAGCGCCAGGCGGTGGCTATCATTGGGGTATGGCAACTTCTCACAGCAATCTTCCTAGAGGGACTAGAATTAAAACTGGTGTATCAGGGTCTTTAAAACAGATTCTTTTTGGGCCGGCTGTAGTTGATGATGGATCACAGAATTTAATGGGAGCCTTAACTACCTCAATGGGTTCTTTAGGAGCAAAGAATTTAGATGAAATGCATTTTGTTGAAATTATTATAGCTCCTTCAATTCAAACCGAAGGGAAAGTTTTTCAAGCTACTCAAAGGGTAGGAATGGGCAAATAAATATAGATACACACAGATTTAAAAGATGCACACAGATAGTTAGTATTTATCATCTGTGTTTATCCAGAATTATCTGTGTGAATCAAGTTAATTAACTAATTATGAGAAAAGATACAGTATTAATCATTGATTTTGGTTCACAGTACACCCAACTTATAGCAAGAAGAGTGCGTGAGTTGAAGGTTTTTAGTATAGTAAAACCATACACTATAACTAAAACCGAAGTTGAAAAGATTAAGCCAAAAGCAATAATCTTATCCGGGGGTCCCCATAGCGTTTATCAAAAAGGTGCTCCTGCGTTAAAGAAATATTTCTTAGAATTTAAACTTCCTGTTTTAGGCATTTGTTATGGGATGCAAATTTTAATGCAAGCCAAAAAAGGGATTATTAAAGAAGGCAAAAAAAGAGAGTATGGCCATGCCAAGATGTATATTGATAATCATAACGATCTTTTCTTTTCATTGCCTGCGGTAATTTCTAGTTGGATGAGCCATACTGATCAAGTGGCAAAACTCCCGGCTGGCTTCAAGCAACTTTCTCATACTTTAAATACCAAATTTGCTTCAGTTGGAGATCCTAAGGAAAAACTTTACGGGGTACAATTTCATCCTGAAGTTATTCATACAGAACTGGGAATACAAATACTTTCAAATTTCTTATTTAGGATATCTGATTGTTTTGCTAATTGGCAATTGGAAGATTTTGTTTCAGAGCAAATTAAGTCTATAAAAAAAGTTGCTGCTAAAGGTAATGTGATTTGTGGTTTAAGCGGAGGGGTTGATTCATCAACAGGAGCTGTTTTGCTCCATAGGGCAATTGGGAAAAAACTCAAATGTATATTTGTAAATAATGGACTACTTAGAAAAGGAGAAGTGAAAAGAGTATTAAAGGTTTTTAAAGATAACTATAAGATAAATTTGCACTATGTTAATGCTGCTAAACAGTTTGTAGGAAAACTAAAAGGAGTTATAGATCCGGAGCAAAAACGAAAAATTATAGGCCATGAGTTTATAAGCATTTTTGAAGATCAGGCCAAAAAGTTTAAAAATGCCAAGTTTTTAATGCAGGGAACTTTATATCCTGACGTAATTGAATCAATTTCTTTTTTCGGCGGCCCTACTGCTTGCATAAAATCGCATCATAATGTGGGAGGGTTGCCGGATAAGATGAATTTGAAGTTAATAGAGCCTTTTCGCGATCTTTTTAAAGATGAAGTGAGAAAAATTGCCCAAATTTTAGGACTACCAGAAACTTTGGTAAAAAGACATCCTTTTCCAGGGCCAGGATTAGCGGTGCGGATTTTAGGTGAAGTAAATAATCAAAGGCTTAAAATTTTAAGAGAAGCTGACTATATTTTAGAAAAAATTATAAGACAAAGAGGTCTTTACGATCAGTATTGGCAAGTTTTTGCTGTTTTGTTGCCGGTTAGATCAGTTGGAGTTATGGGGGATAAAAGGACCTATGAGAATGCTATAGCAATAAGAGCCGTTACCAGCCTTGATGGAATGACTGCTGATTGGGCCAAAATTCCTCAAGAGGTGTTAGCCGATATCTCTAATGCGATTATCAATAAAGTCCGCGGGATAAATCGTGTAGTTTTCGATATAAGCTCAAAACCTCCTGCTACAATCGAATGGGAGTAATAAACTGTTAAGCCGTTCCGAAGAACGAAGGACGAGAGACGAGAGGACGAAATCGTCCATCGTCTTAACGAAGTGATCATCTGTCGTCTATCGGAACTTAGCGATTAATTAACTATGGAACATGCTAATTTTGTCCATCTTCACGTTCATACTCAATATAGTCTCCTAGACGGGGCCTGTCTTCTTGAAAAGTTAGTTGATAAGGCTGCTAGGCTGAAACTTCCCGCTTTGGCCATAACCGATCATGGTAATATGTTCGGGGCTATAAAATTTTATAATCTTTGTATAAAAAAAGGGATTAAGCCGATTCTAGGCTGTGAATTTTACCTTGCCTCTGGTTCTCGTTTTGACAAGGGAAACAAAGCAAATAAGAGCCAAAATTACCACCTTGTTCTTTTAGCCAAGGATATTACTGGATATAAAAATTTAATACGACTTGTGAGTTTGGCTCATATAGAAGGGTTTTACTATAAACCAAGAATAGATAAAGATCTTCTTAATAACTATAATCAGGGCTTGATTGCTTCTAGCGCCTGTTTGAAAGGTGAAATACCCTCTTTGATTTTAGCCAAAGATTTACCAGGTGCATATAAAGCAGCCGATGAATACCTGCATATCTTCGGAGAAGGCAACTTTTACCTAGAGGTGATGAATAACGGCTTGGAAGAACAAGACAGAGTAAATTCTCAGTTAATTAAAATTTCTAAAGAGTTGGGAATTCCTTTGTTGGCTACAAACGATATTCATTATCTAGAAAAGGATCAAGCTTTTGCTCATCAAGCCTTATTGGCTCTTCAAACCCAAACTACTCTTTCGGATCCGGATAGGTTTCGTTTCGGGTCAGAAAGTTTTTATTTTAAAAGCCCAGAGGAGATGAAAGAAGGATTTTCTCAAATACCTGAGGCTATTCAAAATACAGTTGAGGTTATGCAAAAGTGCAACCTCACTCTCGATTTTTCCAAGGTCCACCTTCCTAATTTTCCCTTGCCGGATGGACAAAATGATGAAGATTTTCTTAAAAAATTGTGTTACCAAAACTTTGAAGATAAATACCCCAAGCAAGACTTCAAAGCGCAAAAGAGGTTAGAGCATGAGTTAACTATAATTAATCAAACCGGTTTTTCTAGTTATTTTTTGATTATTTGGGATCTAATAAAATTTGCTAAGGAAAATAATATTCCGGTTGGTCCCGGCAGAGGTAGCGCAGCCGGAAGTATTGTCAGTTATTTACTAAATATAACAGATATAGATCCTTTAGCTTATGATCTTTTATTTGAAAGATTTCTTAATCCGGCTCGGATTTCGATGCCTGATATCGATATTGATTTTTGTTATGAAAAAAGATCAGAAATCTTAGATTATGTCAGTCAGCGTTATGGTAAGGAAAATGTTGCTCAAATTATTACTTTTGGAACCATGCTGGCAAGGGCTGTTATTCGTGATGTCGGGAGAGTCATGGATTTTACTTATTCCGAAGTTGATAAAATTGCTAAAATGATACCTGGTTCTGTGGGTCATACTGTAACCCTTAAAGAGGCTCTTTCTTTAAATCCTGATCTTGAAAAAATTTATAAAACTGACAATAGAATAAAAAAATTAATCGATGTAGCTATGCAGCTTGAAGGTGTATCGCGGCATGCTTCTACTCATGCTGCCGGTGTAGTTATTTCAGATAAACCGCTTTTAGAAAGGATTCCTTTAAGCAAAGGCTCTGAGGGTGAAATTGTAACCGGCTATGATATGGATTCTTTGGAAAAAACTGGAATGCTCAAGATGGATTTCTTGGGTTTAAAAACTTTAACCGTAATAAACGAAACTATCAAAATTATAAAACGCACTCAAGAAAAAGATATTGATATAACAAAAATACCAGTTTCTGATAAAAAAACTTTTTCACTTCTTAGTGAGGCTGAAACTATGGGAGTTTTCCAGCTTGAATCAAGAGGAATGAGAGAAATTTTAGAAAAAATGAAGCCGTCAAATTTTGAAGATATTGTAGCGGTGTTAGCTCTTTATCGTCCCGGCCCTCTGGGGAGTGGCATGGTTGATGATTTTATTGAGCGAAAACAAGGCAAGAAAAAAGTTCATTACCCTCATCCAAAATTAGAATCGATTTTAGAAAAAACTTACGGAATAATCGTTTATCAAGAACAAATTATGCAAATAGTTTCAGAGTTGGCTGGTTTTGATATGGCCAGAGCAGATACTTTAAGAAAAGCTATAGGAAAAAAAATACCAGAGATAATTCAAGAGCAGAAACAGCTGTTTTTAGAAGGATGCAAAAAAAATAATATTTCTTCTAAAGCTGCAAATCAAATATTTGATTTAATTGACTATTTTTCCGGTTATGGATTTAATAAAAGCCATAGCACCGCCTATGCCCTTATTTCTTACCGGACAGCTTATCTGAAAGCTCATTTTGGAGTTGAGTTTATGGCCGCTCTTTTAACTAGTGAAAGGAATAATACCGATAAGGTAGTTGAATATATCAATGAAGCAGATAGGATGAAGATAAAAGTATTACCTCCTGATATTAATACAAGTTATGCTAATTTTACTGTAACCGACGATAACAATATTCGTTTTGGCTTAATTGCCATAAAGAATGTAGGTGGTGCAGCCTTAGAAAGTATTATTTTGCAAAGAAAAGAAAGAAAATTTAAAGATATTTTTGATTTTTGTGACCGAGTTGATTCTCGAGCTGTAAATAAAAAAGTTATCGAAAGTTTAATTAAGTCAGGTGCTATGGATTCATTAGGCCTAAAAAGAGCTCAGATGATGCTTTTGTTAGATAAGCTTTTAGCCAGGCAGGCTAGAAAGAAAAAAAATGCTTCCCAGCTTACTTTATTTTCAGAAGAGGAAGAACAAGAAAAAATACCTGAGGTGGCGGAATGGCCGTTGATGCAAATTCTTAACTTTGAAAAAACTCTTTTGGGGGTGTATTTATCCGGGCATCCTCTTTATTGCTATTCTGAAACAATAAAGTTTTTAAAAAGAGAAACAATTAGCTCATTAGTTGAAAATCTTCGCACCAGAGAAGTAATGGTGTGTGGGGTGGTAGAGAAGGTAAAAGTTGTTACAACCCGGAGAAGAAACGAACGTATGGCTATAATTAGGGTTGAAGATGAAACCGCCAGCGTTGAGGCTTTTGTTTTTCCTCGTCTTTTTGCTCAAGCCCAGCTGTTTCTTGCTAAAAAGAAAATTATTATCTTAAGAGGGAAACTAGACATTAAAGATAAAGCTCCGAAAATTTTAGCATCCGATATATTTCCTATAGAGCAACTACAGCAGAAGATAAAAGAAGTAAACATTAAGGTCGATAGAAAAAATGTACCGTTAGGGGAGTTAAAAAATATTGTAGTTAAGAATCGAGGCGATAAACCGGTCTTCTTTTCATTCCAAGACGACAGGATGGGAAATACCAAGGTGAAGGTGGGAGATAAGTTTTGTATTTCTTTAGAGCCCAATGCCTTAGGAAAAATAAGTTCCTTGGTAGGGGAGGCAAACTTATCCTTGACACTCTAAAATTGAACTGATAAACTAAGCGTATGAGAAAGAGAGATATTGTTTTAAAAATAAGCCAAGATACTGGTATAAAACAAGTTGTGGTCAAAGAGATAGTTCAACGTACCCTTGATACAATCCTGGAAACTTTAAAAGAGGGTAAAAGAATTGAGCTTAGAAATTTTGGCGTTTTTCAAATTAAACGCAGAAAGCGTCGAATTGGAAGAAATCCTAAAACTGGTGAAGTTGTTCCTGTGCCGGAAAGAAGAGTAGTTACTTTTAAGCCTGGTTTGGATATGAAAAAGTATATTCACTAGATTTTGCCTACACTGGTCATGAAGATTCCCGCCATTAGACTTCATTTTAAAAAAGATTCGGAGAGCGAATGAAAAAAAAATATTCTAACGTAAGAGGAACAATAGATTTTTCTCTTCAACAAAATTTTGTTTATGAATCTTTACGAAGTGAGTCAATAAAACTTTTTAATCTCTATAATTATAGACAGTTGATTCTTCCTCTTTTAGAGAAAAAGAGTTTGTTTGTAAAAGGAGTTGGCCAAGCTACTGATATTGTTCAAAACCAGATGATGAAAATCGAAGGAAAAGACATAGTTTTGCGCCCTGAGGGTACAGCTCAAATTGTCAGACACTATTTACAAAATCGGTTAGATAAAAAAAATAGTTTTTATAAGTTTTTTTATCTGGGCCCTATGTTTAGAGGAGAACGGCCTCAAAAAGGGCGCCTGCGCCAGTTTAATCATATTGGTGCAGAAGTTGTAGGCTCTGATAGTTTCTATCTAGACGCAGAAGTAATAATGCTTGCTCTTAAGATAGTGGATTCGATAGGCCTGACCAAAAAAGAACTACAACTAAATAGTTTGGGTTGCGCCGATGATAAAAAAAAGCTTTCAAGATATATCAAAGAAAAACTGGAAGAAAAAAAGAGTCAATTATGTCCAGATTGCCAAAGAAGGATTAGTAAAAATCCTTTAAGGGTTATTGATTGCAAAAGGCAAAGGTGCAGAAGGATTGTTAGCTCTTTAAAATTAGGAAAAGATCATCTTTGTTCTGACTGCCGGAGTCATTTTAATAGTTTACTTTCTAGTTTGGATAGCTTACAAATAGAATATAAATATAATCCTTACCTAGTAAGGGGGCTTGATTATTATACTAATACCGTTTTTGAAATTACCTCAAGCCAGCTAGGTTCTCAGGATGCTTTAGGTGCAGGCGGCCGCTACAATAATTTATTTAATCAGCTAGGAGGTTTAGATATTCCAGCTGTAGGATTTGCTTTAGGGGTTGAAAGAGTCATGCTGGCTTTAGATAAGATAGAGACAAAGCCTTTTCCTTTAGTTTTTATTGCGCGAGCTGGCAATGGTTTAGAAGAAAAGGCATTTTCGGTGTTGACTAATCTCAGAAATAGTAATATAGTTTCTACCTGTGATTTTCGGAATAAATCATTAAAGGCTCAATTGCGTTATGGACAAAGAATCGGTTCAGATTTTGTTGTGATTTTGGGGCAAGAAGAACTAAAAGAGAAAAAAGTTATTTTAAAAGATATGAAAAAATCAAAACAGGAGAAAGTAGAGTTAGGCCAATTAACAGCTAAAATAAAGGAGAAGTTGAAAAGTTATGCTTAGAACTCATAGTTGCGGACAGCTAAACGAAAACAATTTAGAAGATAAAGTAACTTTAGTGGGGTGGGTTTCTTCGCGTAGAGACCATGGGAAAATTATATTTGTTGACCTAAGGGATAGATACGGAATAACTCAGTTAATATTTTTGCCTAAACCAAAAGAAGTTAATCAAAAAGCAAAAAAAATACGTTCAGAGGATGTAATAAAGATAAAAGGTGTTGTCAACAAAAGGCCTTCTAAAACAGAGAATCCAAATATTCCTACTGGCCTTGTTGAGGTTTGCGTAGAGGAGATAGATTTTTTGAGCCGTTGCCAAGATTTACCCTTTGAACTAGATCAAGATAAAGAGATAAGCCAGGAGCTAAAACTATATCATAGATACCTCTATCTAAGAAGGCCGGAGATAACCAAGAAGTTTATTTTACGTCATGAACTTAATCAGGCGCTAAGAGATTTTCTTAATAAAAAAGAGTTTTTAGAAGTTGAAACTCCTATGTTAACCAAATCTACTCCAGAAGGAGCTAGAGACTTTTTGGTTCCGTCTCGCCTGCAGCCGGAGAAGTTTTATGCTCTTCCTCAATCACCTCAGCTTTTCAAGCAAATTCTTATGGTTTCCGGCCTAGATAAATATTATCAAATAGCGCGTTGTTTCCGTGATGAAGATTTACGTAAAGACAGGCAACCTGAATTTACTCAGCTTGATTTGGAAGCTTCTTTTTTAGAGGAAGATGATATTTTTAACTTAATTGAGGCAATGTTGGCAAAACTATTTTTAGATGTTTTAGGGGTAGAGCTCAAGACCCCTTTTCCCAAGATTTCTTATCAGGAGTCGATGGAAAAATATAAAACTGATAAGCCGGATATAAATGAAAAACCAGCATCTTCTGATTACCGATTTCTCTGGGTAACTGATTTTCCACTTTTTGAGTATAATCAAGAAGATAAGTGCTGGCAATCTCTACATCATCCCTTTACTGCTCCCAACCAAGAAGATATTGATAAGTTAACGGATAAAGATTTGGCTAAAGTAAGGTCACGTTCCTACGATCTTGTTCTAAACGGAGAAGAAATTGGCAGTGGTTCGGTAAGAATACATTCAGCCGAAATTCAAAGGAAGATTTTTCAAATTTTGGGGATATCTGAAGAAGAAGCAAATGAAAAATTTGGATTTTTATTAAGATCTTTTAAATTTGGAGTTCCTCCTCATGCTGGTATTGCCTTTGGCTTAGATAGATTATATGCTATAATAACCAAATCTGATAGTATACGGGATATAATTGCTTTTCCCAAAACACAGAGAGGTGTTTCTCCGTTAACCGGAGCACCTTCGCCTGTATCAGAAGATCAGCTTGATGAGTTAAAAATAAAAACGATAGAAGAAAAAGATTAGGAACAAATAGTTTTAAAAGGGGGTCGGAAAATGAAAAAAATATTATTTTTATTATTGATTGTATTCTTATCAGGATGTATGAGGGTTAGAACTTATACGGTTGAAAAACCGCGTAAAGATACAGATATAAAAGGTAATCAAGGTTATTTAATGGGAGAATCTGACCAGGAACAAAAAGAAAGTAAGTTAGGTTCAACTCGAAAAGTTTCGGTGTTAGAATTTGAATTTGGGCCTAAATCAAAAGAAGATCTATCTAGGATAAAAGAGTCAGAGAAAGCGTCTCAAGAAGAATTTTATCAACAAGAAACTGATCAAAAAGAAATTTATCAAAAAGAAGAGTTTATGGCTCCCCAGATAAAGACTAAAAAATATGATCTAGCATCTTCTGAATATGAGTATGAAGATTATACTATTAAAGAAAATGATACTTTACAGAAGATTTCTCGTAAATTTTACGGTACAACAAAAAAGTGGGAGCTTATTTATCAAGAAAATAAGGACACTTTAAAAAGTTCAGATCAAATATATCCAGGTACAACAATTAAAGTGCCTATTTTGAAGTAATATTTTTTGTATGCGTAAAACAATTCCTATAGAGGATTCTTCTAAGCTTAAATTTATCTTTGGCCCCCAAGATAAGAATTTAAAGTTGTTAGAAAAAGAACTAGATGTTTCTATATATTTAACTCCTCAAGGTATATCTATTGAAGGGAAAAAGCCTAATACAAAAGAAGCCTCGGCTCAGCTCAATAAGATTATCAAGCTCACCCAGGAAGGGTTCATCCTTTCCCAAAAAGAGTTAATTAAACTTCTTTATTCTAAAGAACCCTCCGGCCCTGCTCAAAAAACAAATAAAAATACAGCTGAAGACGGTATAAAAGTATTTTCAGGAAGCAAACAAAAAGTTTTTCCTAAAACAAAAGGTCAGCTTAGTTATATTGGGTCAATAAACCAAAGTGATATCGTTATTGCAACTGGCCCAGCTGGTACGGGTAAGACTTATTTAGCTATGGCTATGGCAGTAAACTATTTATTGGAAAAAAAGGTGAGGAGAATTATTCTTACCCGGCCTGCTATCGAAGCTGGTGAGTCTTTGGGGTATTTGCCCGGAAGCATGCAGGAGAAGCTTAATCCTTATTTGCGTCCTTTATATGATGCTTTATATGATATGATGGATATTGAGGTCATTGAAGAGTACCTTGAAACAGGGATAATAGAGATTGCTCCTTTAGCTTATATGAGAGGCAGAAGCCTTAATAATGCTTTTGTGATCTTAGATGAGGCGCAAAATTGTACTTCAGAACAACTACGAATGTTTTTAACTAGATTAGGGTTTGATTCAAAGACAGTAATTACAGGAGATATCACCCAAAGTGATCTGCCTGGAGGAAAACCCACGGGCTTGTTGGAGGCTAAGAGTATATTAAAAAAAATTAAGGGCATAGAGTTTGTCGAGTTAAAAGGCGAAGATGTGGTTAGGCATCCTTTAATTCAAAAAATAATCCAAGCTTATGAAAGTTTTTATAATAGCAAGCTTTAAAAAATATGAATATTTCATTAGGTAAAAACAAAATAAAGTTAAAAAGTGTAATAATTGGCTCTGTTTTCTTTTTAATTGCGTCTTTTATCTTCTTTCTTTATTCAATCAGCCTTTCTTTGCTTGCTTTGATTGCGGTTTTATTTATCTATCTCTATTTTTATCGTAAACCAGATAATTTACCATCTTTTCTAGATTTATCTATACTTGCTATAATTGCAATTCTGATTCCGGTTTTGACCACAATAACACTCAAACTACCCGGTTATGGGATAGCGGCTATAGGTTTTGCTATTTTGATTACTTTATTATTTGAGAATTTGGAGTTATCATTTGTTTTTTCTCTTTTTATTGCTGTTTTGGCTGGTGAAATTTCCGATAGGAGCTTTAGCGTAGCTTTGAGTTTATTTATAGCTTCAATTGTAGCTTCTCTGTTTAGTTTTCGGATTAGACGAAGGTTTCAAGTAATTCAAGCTGGATTCTTAGCCGGAGTTGCGCAATTTATAATTGCCTATGTTTTAGAAGGAAAAAATAGTTTTTTGGTATTTTCTCCTCTAGATTTAGGATTGTTGAAGGTATGTTTAATCAATGGTATTTTATCTTCAATCATTGTCTTAGGTATACTTCCAATTTTTGAATATATATTTAAAGTTCTTACTAATATTTCCTTGCTTGAACTTTCTGATTTTAATCATCCTTTAATGAGGCGGTTGATACTTGAAGCCCCGGGTACTTATCAGCATTCTTTAGTTATGGCTAATTTAAGCGAGGCAGCAGCAGAAGCTATTGGAGCTAACTCACTTCTTGTTAGGGTGGGGGCTTATTATCATGATATTGGGAAGTTGGTTAAGCCCCAATATTTTGTTGAGAATTTGGTAAACTATAAAGATATGCATAAAAAGTTAAAACCTTCAATGAGTAAGTTAATTATCTTTAATCATGTCAAAGAAGGGGTTGAATTAGCAAAAAAATACCATATTAATCCGCAAATAATTAATTTTATTCGTCAACATCACGGCACAACTTTAGTTTATTACTTTTACCATCGGGCAAAAGAGGTTGAGCCAGATTGTAAGCATGAGGAAGAGTATAAATATCCTGGCCCTAAACCCCAATCTAAAGAAATTGCTATTGTTGCTTTAGCTGATTCAATTGAGGCGATTTCGCGTACGGTTCCTGAGCCAAATCCAGCCAGGATAGAAGAGATGATCAGAGAAGTTGTAAAGAAACGTTTTATGGAAGGTGAGCTAGATGAAAGTAACCTTACCTTAAAAGATTTAGAAAAAATTACCCAGAGTTTTATCCGGATATTAAATGCGACATTTCATACCCGAATCAACTACCCTAAAGAAAAGAAAAATGTTTAAATAAACGTAGGGGCAGATTGCAATCTGTCCCTATATTCTGCATGGACATATTAAACCGGCAAAAAATTAAAAATGTAGATATAAAAAAAGTAAGAAAATATTTAGGGAAAATATTTTCTTATCTTATGATTGAACCTAAAAGGGCCTCTTTTGTGCTTTGTGATAATTCATTTATCAAAAAATTAAATAATAAGTATTTTAATAAAAGTATCCCCACTGATGTTATCGCTTTTCCCCTCGCTGACGATATAGAGCCTGATTATCTTGGTGAGGCGGTGGTTTCGGTAGAGGAGGCTGTTTTGACATCCAAAGAGCTAAAAATAGATTGGCAAAAGGAGTTGCTTCTTTATCTTATTCATGGGGTGTTACACCTTGTTGGCTTTAGAGATGATACTCCGGTTGAAAGAAAAAAAATAGAGCAAAAACAACAAGAAGTTCTTGCTAGGTTTAAAACGGTAAAGTTAGAACAATGATTAAAAAAGATATAGGTTTTGTCTTAAAAAGATTTAATTTCAGAGAAACTAGCATAATCGCTACTATTTATTCTCATAAATTTGGTAAAATCCAAGGAATTTTTAAAGGGTTTTACACTCAAAAGAAAGAATTTTCTTCTCCTTTAGACATATTTAGCTTAAATGAATTAATTTTTTATCCTAAAGAAAGTGAAATCTGGCTAGTTTCAGAAGCTGAGCTGATTTCAGATTTTTCTTATTTGAGAAAAGATTTAGAAAAAGGTGTAGCCGCAGGTTTTTTCTTCAATTTGTTAGATAGGACTATGCAGCTTTGGGATCAGAATCGGTATATTTTCAATCTTCTTTTTCATTGTGTTAGATTAGTCGATGAAAACCCGACCAAGGCTTTTTATATTTTCGTAATTAAATTTTTAACCCTAGCCGGGGTTAAACCTGAGCTTAATCGTTGTATAGTTTGTCATAGGCTGATTAAGGAGGATCTTTCTTTTAGTGTCCGCAGAGGGGGGTTGCTTTGTTTTAGCTGCCGTAAAAATTACCGGGATTACAAATCAGTAAGTAAAGAAGCATCAAAAACTTTTAATTATATACAAAATAGTTCATTTTCGGCAGCTAAGAGGATTCAATTAAGCCTGCGTTGCCAGAGAGAAATTTATGAAATTATAGAGAAATTTATAATCTACCATTTTGATTTAAAAGATTTATTGCCAAATAAATCCTATTTAACAACCTTTAGTTCACTATGCAACAAAACAGGTTCAAGCAAAAATGTTGCATAGCGGCTTAGGAGAAAGGTGGAAAATAAGAAGGAGTTTTGGTATAATAAAAAGTTATGATTTATGAAGAACGGAAAATATCTCCTATAGAAAAAAAGGCAAAAAAGACTGTTTCAAAAAGTTTTTTGCCTGAAGATATCGATAGTTCAATTTTACAAACTATTTCTTATCGATATCCAAAGAAGATTATTGATGTTCAATTAAGCTCGCAAGAGTTTAGTTGTGTTTGTCCGTATTCTGATCTTCCTGACTTTGCTCATTTAACGATACAGTATACTCCTTATAAAAAGTTAATTGAATTAAAATCCTTAAAATACTATATCTATGCTTTTCGTAATGTAAAAATTTATAATGAGCATGTAGTAAATAAAGTGATGGAAGATTTAAAAAAAGCATTGAATCCTCGAAAAATAGAAGTAACTGCCGAGTTTAGTTGCCGGGGCGGTATAAAAAATAAAGTTGTAGCTACCTTCAAGAAAAAGCATCAAAGATAATCAAAAAATATAAATGTTTAAAAAGGCTATAATTTTACTTTTTTTATTTTTTGCCTCTTGTACACCTTCTCTAAACAAAGATAAATTTGTTGTATCTGGTACATATCTAGAGGTACAATCTTTAGATAAACGTGCTGCTAAAGTTGTTTATCAAGAATTTAGGAGACTAGATTCAATTTTTAATAGTTATAAAGAAAGTTCAGAAAGCTATAAATTAAATAAGAGCCCAAATAAAGCATTTAAGGCATCAAATGAACTAATTGAGGTTATAAAGGCAGCTAAAAAATATTATCAATTAAGCCAGGGAACTTTTGATATAACCAAGGCTAAATTATATAATTTTTGGAAAAAATGGGGAAAAGAAAGCCAAGATAATAAATTCCCTAAGGCTGTTAAAATTGAAACTTTAAAAAGTTTTGGAAATATTAATGATCTTGAAATAGATCAAGTTAATAAAACCATTAAGCTAAAGAATAAAGATACTGCTTTAGACTTATCAGGAATTGCAAAAGGTTATATGGTTGATAAAGCAGTAGAGAAGCTAAAAGAATCAGGAATAAAAGATGCTTTGATTAACGCCGGAGGCGAAATATATTGTTTAGGCAAAAATAAAGGTAGGCCTTGGCAGGTGGGAATAAGAGGCCCTAGAGGAGCAATTGTTAAAAAAATTGGAATAAGTGACGCAGCTGTTGCAACATCTGGCAACTACCAACAGGTTTATAAACAAGATGGCAAAGTTTATTCTCATATTATAAATCCTCAGACTGGATATCCGGTAGTTAATAATTTTTTAGGAATAACGGTCGTTGCAAAAAACTGCATGAAGGCAGATATTCTTGCTACTGTTTTTTTTATAAAAGGAAAGAGTTTTACGAAAAAAGTTGTTAAAAAAGAGCCCTCACTTGAAGTGTATTTTGTAACTGAAAAAGGAATAGAAAAAATAAATTAAAAATAATATAATCAAGTTAGGAGGAGCATGAAAAAAAATATAATAAAAATTAAGCAAGCTATAGTTGGAAAAAAGAAAATATCGATGGTTACTTGCTATGATTATTCTTTTGCCCGTATCTTGAATGAAAGCGATATTGATATTATTTTAGTGGGAGACTCTTTGGCTAATGTTTGTCTCGGGCTTTCTGATACCAAGGATATTACTATTGAGGAAATGGTAAATCATACTAAAGCTGTAGCAAGAGGCGCTCCCGATAAAATAATTATTGCTGATATGCCTTATGCGGGTTGTCAAAAAAAGTCTAGTAAACCATTGCAGGTTTCAAAAAAGTTTATTCAAGCTGGAGCTTCTGCAATAAAGATTGAATGGTTTAGGGGTTGTAAAAAGGTAATTAATAGTCTAATAAAAAATAAGATTCCAGTTATGGGCCATATTGGCCTTACCCCACAAACTGTGCATCTTCTTGGTGGTTATAAGGTTCAAGGTAAGGATGAAAAATCTGGTAATAAGTTAATTAAGCAAGCTAAGCAATTACAAGATTTAGGTGTCTTTAGTATTGTTTTAGAATGTATCCAAAAAGATGTAGCTAAAGATATTACTGATATTTTAGAAATTCCTACTATCGGAATCGGAGCCGGAAAATATTGCAGTGGCCAAGTTTTAGTCCTATATGATCTTTTGGGCCTTTATCCTAACAAAATGAAGTTTGTAAGAACTTTTTCTAATCTATCCAGCCAAATAAAGAATGCAATAAATTCATTTAATCAAGAGATAAAAAAAGAAACTTTTCCTTCAGACCAGGAAAGTTTTTGAAATATATTTTAATTGACTGGTTTAGTCACTTCTGCTAATATTGTATTCTATATAGTAGCAAGTCGGTATTTTTGTTTACTATACCTTGGATTCCCGCAAAAAAAATATAGAGGAGGCAGTTTTGATCAAAAGATATACCCCAGAAAAAATAGGTAAGATTTGGCAAGAAGATGAGAAATTTAAGCGTTTTTTAAAGATAGAAGCTTTATTTTGTGAAGCTTTAGAAAAACAAAAGAAAATACCTAAAGGGACTAGCAAAAAGTTTTCAAAGGTAAAAATTTCAACTAGCAAAATAAAAGAGATTGAGGCAAAAACCCGTCATGATATTGTAGCTTTTCTAAAGCATATCTCGGATCAAATTGGCCCCGCTGCTCAATATCTTCATCGTGGCCTTACTTCTTCAGATCTTTTGGATACAACTTTAGCTTGGCAGATAAAAGATGCTTGTAAAATTATTCTCTCGGATTTAGATAAGCTAATAACTGTAACCAAAAGAAAAGCAATAAAGTATAAAGATACAATATGTATGGCTCGTACCCATGGGATGCATGCTGAAATTTATAGTTTCGGGCTGAAATTTCTTTACTTATATAATGATCTTTTAGAAGAAAGAAAAAAAATATCCGATGGTCTTGACTATATGGTTTGTGGTAAGATCTCCGGGGCCGTAGGAACATTTGCTTATTTTAACCCAACCATCGAAGATTATATTTGTAAAAAGATAGGGATAAACAGAACAAAAGTTTCTACGCAAATTGTTTCTCGAGAGAGATTTGCATATTTTTTATTTTTACTTTCATTGGTTGGTTCAACCCTTGAAAGGTTTGCTACCGAAATTAGGCATCTTCATCGGACAGAAGTTAATGAAGCTAAAGAGCCTTTCTATCAAGGTCAAAAAGGTTCTTCGGCCATGCCGCATAAGCAAAATCCTATTGTTTGTGAAAGAATTTCTGGTTTAGCACGCTTACTCCGTTCTAATGCAATTGCTGCTTCAGAAAATATAAATCTTTGGCATGAGCGGGATATTTCACATTCTTCAGTAGAAAGGGTTATAATTCCTGATTCTACAATAACTATAGATTATATGCTGAAAAAATTTAAAGAAGTTATTTCTAGAATAAATGTAAATTCCAAAGGAATGCTTAAAAATATTGAACTCAACAGGGGAATAGTTTATTCTCAGAAAGTATTAACTGAACTTATGAAAAAAGGTTTATCTAGAATGGAAGCCTATGACTTAGTTCAAAAAATTTCTTTAGAGGTAATCAATAATAACTCAAGTTTCAAAAAAGAAGTATTTAAAAATAAAAAGATAAAAGACATCTTGGGTGAAAAAGTTTTAAATGATATATTTGATCCTTATAGCTATCTATCAAATGTAGACAAAATTTATAAAAGGTTTAATTTAAGTTAAACCCACCATTGATTGATTAACTAATTAAAAATAGGAGTTTTATGATTTGGAGGATAGATGTATTCTCTAAAGAAAAAGAAGAAAATATCGAGCTTAAATCTCAAATAAAGGATTTAGGGTTTAAAGATTTTTACTTTTATACAAAGAAAGTATATCTTATCGATGCAAAGTTTGATTTTGGAAAAATAAAACAAGTTGCAGAAGAACTTCTCATAGATCCAATTACCGAAAAATATTCTTTATCCCAAGCTATATTTAGCGAAAAACCTTCACCCCAAGAAATTATGGTAATTTACCACCCGGGTGTTTTTGACTCTGTAGCTGCTTCTTTAAAAAAAGCTATTAGTGATTTGTCATTAGGCGCTGCTGAGGTTCGCACTGCTACTGTTTATGAGTTTGATGGCCTAAATCAGGCCCAGATTCGTTCTTTAGGGCCTAAAGTTATCTATAATCCGGTTATTGAACAGGTAGCTGACTATAATAAATTAAAAGACCTAGAAAGCTTATCTCAGCTGGTAGCTAGTAGTTATCGTTTTGAGCTTAAGGTTATAGATTTGTTAGGAGCCGATGAAAAAAGATTAGAGCAAATATCTAAGGAAGGTTGTCTAGCTTTAAATGTTTTTGAAATGAAAAAGATTCAAAGGTATTTTAAAAATCGAGACCGTAATCCTACTGACTGTGAGTTAGAAACTTTAGCTGTGTTATGGTCAGAACATTGTGGACACAAAACTTTTTCTGGGCTTATTGATTATAAAGAAAAAGAAGATGACAGAATAGTAAAAGAAGAGAAAATAAATAATTTACTTAAATCTACAATAATGAAGGCAACAAAAGATATAAATTCTTCTGAATGTGTATCTGTGTTTGATGATAACTCAGGTATTGTAAAGTTTGATCAAGATCAAAATATTTGTTTTAAGGTAGAAACTCACAATCATCCTTCAAGTCTTGAGCCATAC
Source organism: Candidatus Omnitrophota bacterium (assembly GCA_046484225.1). Lineage (GTDB taxonomy): Bacteria > Omnitrophota > Gorgyraeia > Duberdicusellales > 4484-171 > PXAH01. Next base: position 18,385 of record JAWOBO010000089.1, read on the forward strand.
GGAGGAGCTTCAACTGGTATTGGTGGAGTAATTAGAGATGTTTTAGGCACAGGATGTGGTTTTAGGCCCTTTGCCTCGATAGATGCTTTTTGTTTTTCTAATTGGCAAATGGAAGATAAAGAGTTACCCAAAGGCTTGCTTCATCCCCGTAGAGTTATCAAAGGAGTAGTGTCGGGGGTAAGAGACTATGGCAATAAAATGGGGATTCCTACTGTAGCCGGATCAGTACTTTTTGATAATCGTTTTTTAGGTAATCCTTTAGTTTATTGTGGAACAATCGGAATTGGTTCTTCTGATAAATCTTTTAAAAAAGTTAAAAAAGGAGACTTAATTGTAGTTTGTGGAGCAAAAACTGGTAAAGATGGAATCCATGGCGCTACTTTTTCTTCCCAAGAACTAGACCAAGAAGCTATGGGCCTGCGAAGTGCTGTCCAAATTGGTAATCCTATTGAAGAAAAGAAGGTTACAGATGCTTTAATGCAGGCTCAGGAAAAAGATTTGTTTACTGCAATTACAGATTGCGGAGCCGGAGGACTTTCGAGCGCCGTTACTGAGCTAGCTAAAGGCTATGGAGCTAAAGTTTACCTGGATAAAGTACCACTTAAATATAAAGGGTTAACTTATACTGATATTTGGATATCTGAATCTCAGGAAAGAATGGTATTTTTTACCCAAGAAGATAAGATTGAGGAGTTAAAGAATATTTTTAATCAAGAAGAGGTCGATATGACTGTGATCGGTCAGGTGACCGGTTCTAACGATTTAACTCTTTTTTATCAGGATAATAAGGTGGCAGAGTTAGATATGGAGTTTATTTTTAGCAGCCTTCAACTTTCAAAGGAAGCTGTTTGGGTAAATAATAGACAAAAAAAAGAGCAATTAAAAGAAAAAGATAACTACAATGATGATTTAGCTGCTGTTCTAAGTTCGCCTAATATTGCTCCCAAAGATTGGATTTTGAATCAATATGACCATGAAGTCCAGGGAGGTTCAGTATTAAAGGCGATTGGTAATTCACCGATTTGTACCAACGATGCAGCAGTGATAAGGCCTAAGCTTAGCAGCAGGAAAGCTGTTGCAGTTGGATGTGGGATAAATCCTTTTTATTCTGATATTGATCCTTATTGGATGGCGGCTTTGGCTATTGATGAAGCTCTGAGGAATTTAGTTTCGACTGGGGCATCTTTGGATAAAACTTTTATTTTAGATAACTTTAGCTGGGGCTCACCGGAAGATCCGCAAGTATTGGGCGGTTTAGTACGGGCGGCAAAAGCTTGTTATGACTACTCGGTTTATTTTGGGGTGCCTTTTATCTCGGGAAAAGATAGTTTATATAACGAATATAATTTAGGTAAAGAGAAGATAACCATTCCCGGGACACTTTTAATTTCAGCTGTATCGGTATTAGATGATTGGCAGCTAGCTTTAGGGAGTAGTTTTTCAAAAGAAGGTAATCTTATTTATCTGGTTGGTTTGACCAAACCGGAACTTGGTCAATCTGAATATTTAAGACAAAAAGGCCTAAATCAAGGATTGGTTCCAAAAGTTGAAGCTAACGCAAAAGATATCTTTGTTAATTTATCTAAAGCTATAGAGAAGAAGCTAGTTGCTTCTTGCCATGATTTATCTGAAGGCGGGCTTGCAGTAGCTGTTTCTGAGATGTGTGTCGGTTCAGGGTTGGGAGCATCTCTTTTCTTAAAAGAACTACCGGTTCAAGAAGATATCAAAGATTATCAGCTTTTATTTTCTGAATCGCCTTCAAGATTTTTAGTTGAAGTTGACAAAGATAAAAAAGAAGATTTTGAAAAACAGCTTCAAGGAGTTCCTTTGGGAGTAATCGGGTGTAGTTCGGCTGACAAACAGTTGATAATATACAACAAAGACTCAACAAAGGTTGTTGATGCGGATTTATCGTTTTTAGAGGAAAGCCTGCTTAAAGTATTTAAGGAGTTTAGGTGGAATCCAAAGGTAAAGGGCTAGGTAGTTATGGCAGAACCTAAAGTTTTAATTTTCCGCACTGCGGGAACAAATTGTGATAAAGAAACAGAATTTGCTTTTAGGGCTGCCGGGGCAAAAACTGAGCTAGATCATATAAATTTTATCAAAAGAAAAAAAGACTTTTTCTCTTATCAAATTATCTGTATTCCCGGCGGTTTTAGTTATGGAGATGATTTGGGAGCGGGCAAGATATTTTCTTTAGAAATTATTCTTTGGTTAAAAGATAAACTGAAAAGTTTTATCCAAAAAGGAGGTTTAATTTTAGGAGTTTGTAACGGGTTTCAAGTTTTAGTTAGGTCTGGCATTCTTCCTAATTTAGATTTTGTCCAAAGTTTAAGTTTAATAGAAAACGACTCTAGGCGCTTTGAAGACAGATGGGTCCAGTTAAAAATAGATTCTAATTCTAATTGTTTAGCTAGGAAGATATGGTTAAGGCAGTTACCTGAATTGATTCATTTGCCGGTTGCTCATGCTGAAGGTAAATTGTTTTGTAATCAGAAGATCCTAAGTAGAGTTAAAGATAGTAGCCAGGTTGCTTTAAGATATAGCAATGATGGGGGTGGTGTTGTTAACTATCCTGATAATCCTAACGGCTCCTTAGACAATATTGCCGGTATTGTAGACAAAACCGGGAGAGTTCTCGGGCTTATGCCGCACCCAGAAAGATTTATTTTTCAGCATCAATATCCTTTTTGGCTGAAAGGAAAGGCAGAACCTTGCGGCTTTAGCTTTTTTAAAAATTCTGTAAATTATTTTAAGTAATTCAATAAAGGAGAATATCTATGAGCGGTATATTTGGAGTAGTTTCAAAAAATAAAAGGTGCATGGATCAGCTCTTTTATCTTGGTGACTATCATTCTCATCTTGGCACTAATTTTGGGGGTGTAGCTTTATCCGGAAAGAGGATGGTGAGAAAGATACATAATATAAGTAGCAGTCAATTTAAATCTAAACTATTAGAAGAATATAGTTCTTTAGAGGGCGATAAAGGAATTGGAGCTATAAGCTATGAAGAGCAGCCTTTATATGTTAAATCAAGATTTGGAGATTTTTGTCTGTCAATCAATGGATGGATAGATAATTGGAAGGTTTTAGCTAAAGAGTTATTTTCAAATAATTTTTCTTTTAGTGAGGTTTCTAACAGTCGGGTAAATATATGTGAACTAGTAAGTAAATTGATCTTACAAAAAGGTTCTTTAGATCAAGGAATAGAATATATGTACTCAAGAATTAAAGGTTCTATATCTTTGTTGATTTTAACAAAAAAGGGAATCTACGCTTCTCGGGACAAGCATGGAATATCATCGTTAGTTGTTGGTAGGAATAAGGATGGTTTTGCTATTGCTACCGAAACTGCGGCCTTCCCCAATCTAGATTTTAAAGTTGAAAAAGAACTTTTAGCGGGTGAACTGATATTTATAAATAAAGATGGTATTCGGCAAAAAAAGAAAGGAAACAATAAAAACCTAAAGGTTTGTGCTTTTTCCTGGATTTATACAGGATTTCCTGCTTCTTCTTATGAAGGTATAAATACAGAAAAAGTAAGAGAAAACTGTGGCCGCTGTTTAGCTCGAGCTGACAGAATTAAGCCTGATTTAGCAGCTGGGGTTCCGGACTCTGGTACTGCTCATGCTATAGGGTATGCTTTAGGTAAAAATATTCCTTTCCGCAGGCCCTTAGTTAAATATACGCCTGGATATGGACGCAGCTATCTTCCTTCTGCCCAGAGCATAAGAGATTTGGTAGCTAAAATGAAACTTATTCCAATTAAAGAAATAATTAAAAATCGAAAAATTGTTCTTTGTGAAGATTCAATTGTAAGAGGTACACAGCTTAAAAACTATACTCTTACCAAACTATGGAAAAATAAAGCTAAACAAGTTCATGTCAGAGTTGCTTGCCCACCCCTGATGTTTCCCTGCATCTTTAACTATTCAACCCGAACTAAAAAAGAGTTAGTGGCTCGCCGAGCCATAAAAGCTATTGAGAAAAAAGAAATAAAAGACGTTTCTCAATATATAGATGATAAGTCTGCTAAATATAAGAAGATGGTGTCCTGGATAGCTAAAGATTTAGGAGCTACTAGTCTAAAGTACCAAAAAATTTCTGATATGGTTTCAGCTATTGGTTTACCTGAAGATAAGCTTTGCCTTTATTGCTGGAGGGGAAAAATATAAGCAGAGGAGAATTTATGGGAAGAATTGATTATAAAAAAGCGGGCGTAGACATCAAAAAAGCCGATCAGTTTGTAGAAGGAATTAGTTCTTTTGTTTCTTCGCAGAAGATTAACGGGGTTTCTGCTTTCGGTTCTCTTTTTGATTTTAAAGCTATAGCTAAAAAATATAAAGATCCAGTTTTGGTTTCTTCTACAGATGGAGTGGGAACAAAATTAAAATTAGCTCAAAAGTTTGGCCTACATTCTGGAGTGGGGATAGATTTAGTAGCTATGAATGTTAATGATATTATTTGTTTGGGGGCTAGGCCTCTTTTTTTCCTTGATTATATAGCTTGTGGGAAATTAAAACCAACTGTTTTAAAACAGGTAGTTAAAGGTATTCATAAAGCTTTGTTAAAGAGTAACTGCAGCCTTTTAGGAGGAGAAACTGCAGAGATGCCGGGAATGTATAAAAAGAACGAATATGATTTAGCTGGATTTTGTTTGGGTGTAGTTGACAAAAAGAAGATAATAAATGGCAGTAAAATTAAAGAAGGGGATAAAATAATAGGAGTTTCTTCGTCAGGTCCACACTCTAATGGATTTTCTTTAATTAGAAAAACCTTAAATCAAAAAGATCTTAAAAATTACAAAAGCACCCTCCTTAAGCCTACTCGTATTTATGTAAAGCCAGTACTTTCTCTGATTTCAGCTAAGGGCTTTCAGAAGTCAGTAACCGGTATAGCTCATATTACCGGCGGAGCTTTTTATAATAAAGCAACTAAAATTGTTCCTAGGGGTTTAAGTTTGGCAATAGATAAAAGAGGCTGGCGCCCGAGTAATATATTCAAAAAAATTCAGGAAAAAGGTAAATTAAGCCAAAGCCAGATGTATTCAGTTTTTAATATGGGTATTGGTTTAATAGTTGTTGTAAAAAAAGATGCAGCTAAAAAAACATTGAATAGATTAAATAAAACCTATAAGAGTTATTTGATTGGAGAGGTTGTTAAAGGTAAAAATAAACTTATTCTGAATTAGTTTACAAATAGGAGTGGTCGTGAAAGTTTTAGTTGTTGGATCAGGAGCTAGAGAACATTGTTTAGTTGATAAATTGTTTCAAAGCCCTCATGTTGATAAAATTTATTCTGCCCCTGGTAACGGAGGAACAACTCAGTTAGCGGAAAATATTGATATTAAAGCCGATGATATTAAATCGTTAGTTAAATTTGCAGTTACTAAAGATATAGAGCTTACTGTGGTAGGGCCGGAGTTGCCTTTAGCTAAAGGAATTGTAGATAGATTTAAGGATGAAGGACTAAAAATATTTGGTCCAGGTAAAGAGTTGGCTAAATTAGAATCTTCTAAGATATTTGCCAAGGAGTTAATGCAAAGATATAATATTCCTACTGCAGATTTTCGAGTTTTTAATCAACCTGATTTGGCAAAAAAATATCTAGATAAAAAGAAGTTTCCAGTTGTAGTTAAGGCAGATGGTTTAGCTGCCGGTAAAGGAGTTATGGTTTGTGAAACTAAAAATGAAGCTAAGACGGCAGTAGATACTATAATGGTAGAAGAAAAGTTTGGCCAGGCGGGTAACAGATTAATTATCGAAGATTGTTTGGTTGGCCAAGAACTTTCGGTTTTAGCATTTAGTGACGGGGAGACTATTTTGCCCTTGGTGGGCTCACAGGACCATAAACGTGCTTTTGATAATGATAGAGGGCCTAACACAGGAGGTATGGGGGCTTACGCACCGACTCCTTTATTAGATAAACAGAGTTTTGATCAGATAATAGATATTGTATTTTATCCTCTAATAAAAGGATTGAAAAAGGAAAATAAACTATATAAGGGTATTCTCTATGCTGGCCTTATGATCACAGATGATGGGCCTAGAGTTTTAGAGTTTAACGTAAGGTTTGGAGATCCTGAAGCACAAGTCGTTTTACCCAAAATGAAAGGAGATCTAGCTGATATTTTTTTAAAAACTATCGACGGTAACTTATCTGAGGCAGAAATTGAATGGGATCAAAGGGCTTGTGTCTGTGTGGTCTTGGCTTCAGGAGGATATCCTAATAAATATCAAAAAGGAAAAGAAATAAAGGGGCTCGGAGCTTTGGAAAATCAAAAAGATATTCTAGTTTATCATGCGGGAACAAAAAAAGAATCTGGAAAAATATTGACTAATGGAGGAAGGGTTTTAAGTGTGGTAGGTTTAGACCCTACAATCAAAAAAGCTAAAGAGAAAGTGTATCAAGCTGTCAAGAACATAGATTTTGACCAAATGCAGTATAGAAAAGATATAAGTGATAAAGCTTTTAAAGTATAGTTAATTAACCAGAAGGAGGTAAAATGAGCAAAAAGATAGTTATTGTTTTAGGGAGCGAATCAGACAAAGAAAAGCTAAAGGCGGGTTTTGATCTTTTAGATGAATTTAGCGTTTCTTATCAGTTAAAGGTAATTTCGGCACATAGAAATCCTGATAAGTTAAGAAGTTATTGTAAAGAAATTGAAGAAGACAGGACTAATTTAGTTATAGCTTGTGCGGGTTTAGCGGCAGCTTTACCTGGTTTTATGGCATCTTATCTAAATATTCCGGTAATTGGGGTAGGCCTAAAAGGTGGCTTAGCCGATGGCTTAGATTCTCTCTTTTCTATAGTTAGTGCCCCCAAAGGAATTGGGTTAGTTTCTTCCGGGCTAGGAAAGAATGGTTTTATAAATGCTATTATTTTTGGCTTGGAAATGATGGGCATATCAGATAAAGAAAGCTTGGAAAAGGCAGAAAAAATAAAAAATAAATTTAAATGACAATAATTAATTGATTAATTATCTAATAAAATGAATATGGAAAGAATAACGATTAATGAGAAACAACCGGACAAAGAAAGCATAAAAAAAGCAGCTGGTATGATCTCTAAAGGAAAAGTTGTTGCTATGCCCACAGAAACTGTCTATGGCCTAGCGGTAAGAGCCGACAAAGAGGAGGCGGTAGAGAAGTTATATTCTTTAAAAGAAAGGCCTCTGGATAAGCCGTTTAGCGTTGCTTTAGCTGATATAGATAAGGCAACCCAGCAATACTTTTTGCCTCTTATTCCTTTTGGGTATCGATTAATAGAAAAATTTTGGCCGGGCCCCCTTACAATTGTTTACTATAAAAGGCCAGAAGGTAAAATCGGTATCAGGATACCTTCAAACTTTATTGCAAATAGCGTTTTAAGGATACTTGGTTCTGCGGTCTTTTTTCCTTCGGCTAATCGTAGCGGTCAAAGTGAAGCTACCTCTGCAGATCAGGTAGAGGAAATTTTTGGCAATCAAATAGATTTAATTATTGATGGCGGCAGGGCTTACCACAAGGAATCATCAACAGTTATAGATTTAACTTATAAACCATTTAAGATATTACGAGAAGGAGTAGTTTCAGAAAAACAAATTGCATCTACTTTTATTAAAAGAAGAATATTGTTTGTCTGTACAGGAAATAGCTGCCGGTCCCCAATGGCGGAATATTTTTTGCGTAAATACCTTCAGGAGAAAAAAAGAGTTGCCTTGCAAAGGTATGAAGTTATTTCCGCCGGGATAGCTGCTCCAGAAGGCATGCATCCGCCTGAATATGCACAAAAAGTAACAGAAGATCAGGATGGTATAGATATATCAGGATCTAGGGCTAAACAATTGACAAAACAGATGGTGCTTTCTTCAGACTATATTTTTACCATGGAAGATTTCCAAACTGATTTTATTTTGAAAAATTATCCTATTGTCCAAAATCGCGTTTTTAATTTGAAAAAATTTCTTTCCTTTGGAGAGGCTATAGATATACCGGATCCTATAGGGCGGAGTTTTATTTTTTATGAAAATGTTTATGATGTTATCAAGAAAGCTATACTAGAATTGGTAGATTGGCTGTAACTTTAAAAAGGAGAGTATTATGCGAATAGCTTTTGGTTGTGATCATCGTGGTTTTAAATTAAAAAATATTTTAATAAAATATCTAGAAAACAAAGGACATAAAATTATTGATTTTGGTACATTCTCTAAAGATTCCTGTGACTACCCTGATTATATTTACCCGGCTGCATCTGCAGTAGCTAACAAAAAAGCAGATAGAGCTATTGTAATTTGTTTTACTGGAATTGGAAGTTGTATTTTATCCAATAAAATAAAAGGGGTAAGAGCAGCTCTAGCTTATAACATAAAGAGCGCTAAACTTTCTCGTCGTCATAATAATAGTAATGTTTTGGTGCTTGCTGCAGAGTTGTTGAGGTCAGATTATGCTAAAAAAATGACTTTAAGTTGGCTCAAAGAAGGTTTTGAGGGGGGAAGGCATAGCCGAAGATTGCGAAAAATACGAAAAGTTGAAAATTTTTAATGAGACAATTTGATTAAGGAGGAACTTAGATGTTTGAAAAGTTAAAACAAAAGGATTCAAAAGTTTATTCTGCTATATCTAATGAGATGAAAAGGCAAAGAGAGCATCTTGAGCTTATTGCCAGTGAAAATTTTGCACCGCCTGAAGTTTTAGAAGCACAAGGTTCGGTGTTAACCAACAAATATGCTGAAGGTTATCCTCATCGGCGTTGGTATGGTGGTTGTGATTTTGTTGATACAGCAGAGGATCTTGCGATTGAAAGAGCCAAAGAACTTTTTGGAGCTGAATTTGCTAACGTGCAACCTCATTCGGGAACTCAAGCTAATATTGCAATTATGATGGCAGTATTAAAACCCGGAGATACTATTTTAGCCATGGATTTAGCTTGCGGGGGACATCTTTCACACGGGCATCCACTTAATTTTTCGGGAAAATTTTACAATATAGTTTCATATGGTGTTGATAAAAGTTCAGAGTGTCTTAACTATGCTAAGATAGAACAGTTGGCCTTAGAGAATAAGCCTAAGATGATAATTGCCGGAGCAAGTGCTTATCCTCGAAAAATAGATTTTAAGCGCTTTAGAAAGATAGCCGATAAGGTAGGAGCATTTTTGTGTGTTGATATGGCTCATTTTGCTGGTTTAGTTGCTGCCGGCCTGCATCCTAACCCTTGCCCTTATGCGGATTTTGTTACTTCGACAACACACAAGACTTTACGCGGTCCTCGGGGTGGGTTTATACTAGCTAAATCAGATTTTGGTAAAAAAATCGATACAGCGGTTTTTCCTGGAAATCAAGGCGGTCCGCTCATGCATGTTATAGCTGCTAAAGCTGTAGCTTTCCGGCTAGCTCAACAGGATGATTTTATTCGCTATCAAAAACAAGTTATCAAAAACAGTTCCTATTTTGCTAAAAATATGGCTAATTTAGGATATCGGGTTGTAAGTGGAGGAACCGATAACCATTTATTTTTACTGGATTTAACTGCAAAAAATATAACCGGTAAAGATGCCTCTTTAGTTTTAGATAAAGTAAATATTACTGTAAATAAAAATCTTATTCCTTATGATACAAAATCACCTGCTGTGGCAAGTGGTATTAGAGTTGGAACACCGGCGATTACTACTCGTAAGATGGAAGAGCCGGAGATTAAAAAAATAGCTGATTTAATTAATCAGACCTTTATTAACAAAGAAGATGAAGTTAAATTATCGGAAATTAAAAAGGAAGTTTTAACTTTAACTAAAAGATTTCCTCTCTATAAAGAACTAGATATTGGTTAATCAATTAACTAATTAACTAATTAGTACGGTATGAAAAAAGAAAAAAGACCTTCGTGGGATCAATATTTTATGGGAGTAGCTTTTTTAGTCAGTAAGCGGGCTACTTGCTTAAGGCGAAAAGTAGGAGCTGTTTTAGTAAAAGATAAGCAAATTCTGGCTACCGGCTATAATGGTGCCCCTAAAGGCATAACACATTGTGAAGCAGCTGGTTGTTTGCGAAAAAAAATGGAGGTTCCTTCTGGCCAGCGGCATGAAATATGCAGAGGGCTTCATGCTGAGCAGAATGTTATCTTACAATCTGCTTTACATGGTGTATCTGTTAAGGGGAGTACTCTTTATATAACAAATTCACCTTGCAGTATTTGTGCAAAGATGATTATTAATGCTGGTATTGATGAAATAGTTGTTTTTGATGATTATCCTGATAAAATGGCTATGGAATTTTTAAAAGAGGCAAAAGTGGTTTTGCGAAAATTAAAAGATTTTAATAAGGGAGATAACTAGTTAATTATGCGCTGTCCTTATTGTAATTTTAACGAAGATAAAGTAGTTGATTCACGCCTTACTTCTGAAGGTTCTGCTATAAGAAGAAGAAGAGAATGTAATAGTTGCGGAAGGCGTTTTACTACCTATGAATATGTAGAAAAAACTCCTCTTATGGTAATCAAAAAAGATGGACGGAGAGAGCCTTTTTCTCAGCAGAAAATTTTAGATGGGCTAATCAAAGCTTGTGAGAAAAGAGCTATAAGCGTAGAAAGATTGGAAAATATAGTCTCTGAAATTGAAATTAAACTACAAAAGAAATTCGAACAAGAGGTTGATTCTAACCATATTGGAGAGTTAGTTATGGAAAAGCTTTCAAAGATAGATGATGTAGCCTATGTAAGGTTCGCTTCTGTTTATAGACAGTTTAAAGATATTAATCAATTTTTGCGCGAGCTCCGTGAAGTTTTGGGGAGAAAGATAAAATAATAATTGATATTTTTTTAGAAACAACCAGCCTTTTTAATTGCTTAACTGTCTTAAGATAAGAACTTATCTATGAAAGCTGATACTTACCTAAAAAAAATTCCGCAAATAAATAAAATTTCAAAACTAGCTAAAAAATTAGAAATTAAAGTGTGGTTGGTGGGTGGTTTCCTAAGAGATAGCTATCTTAAGGTGCCTAAAGACTTAACTGACTTTGACTTTTGTGTAGAAAAAAAGATAAATCCATTTGTTGAAGAAATAGCTAAAAGTTTTGAAGCAAAAATAATTATATTAGATAAAAAAACTTCTAGCTTTCGAATTGTTTTAAACAAAAATAAAAAGAAATATAGTTATGATTTTATTTTGATGAGGGGAAAAACTATAAAAAAAGATCTAGCCCTGAGGGATTTTACGATTAATAGTTTAGCTTTAGATATAACCAAGCCGAAAAAGATTTTAGATTATTACCAAGGGATTAGTGACCTAAAAAATAAAAAGATAAAAGCTTTGGCTGAAAAGGTAATAGTTGATGATCCTTTAAGGATATTGAGAGGGTTTTCTTTTGCCGCAAATTATGGGTTTAGAATTGAGCCTCAAACTTCAAATTTTTTTTCTCGCCATAAAAAAAAATTAAAGAATGTATCTTCTGAAAGAATCAATGAAGAACTTTTTAAGATATTCAATTCTAAAAAATCTTATAAGGTAATAAAAAAGATGGATGAGGTTAGGGTAATTGATCAAATTTTGCCTTATGTTGGGAAGATGCGAAAAACTGTTCAAGGAGGGTTTCACCATCTAAACGTTTGGGATCATTCGATTGAAACCCTAAAACAGTTTGAGATGCTTTATAAGCGAAAAATAAAAAAGCAAGACGAAATTAATAATTTTCTCAATCAGAATTTATCGGGAAACAGAAAAAGAATTCAAATAATAAAGTTAGCTTGCCTATTACATGATTTAGGCAAACCTTTTGTAAAAAAAGCAGCTAAAACTCGGACAATCTTCCATGCTCATGAAAAAGTAGGTAGGGATATCTCTTCTCTTTTTGCTAAAAAAATACGTTTATCAAGAGTTGAAAAAAAGGCTTTAGAAAAAATGGTTTTTTGGCATCTTCGGCCTGGTTATTTAGCTGATCAAATTACACCTAGCCGGAGGGCTGTTTATCGTTTTTTTCGTGATACAGAACAAGAAGGAGTATCTATCATTTTTCTTTCTTTAGCTGATTGGAGGGCTACCCGTGGTCCATTAGCAGATCTGGCAAAAAGAAAGCGCCATGAAAAAATTATGCTTAAATTGATCAAAGATCATTTTATTGAAAAAAAGAAAAAACCTATACCTAAAATCATCGACGGTTACGATCTTATGAAACAGTTTAAGATAAAAAAGGGACCTTTAATTGGCCAAATTTTAACTAAGATTAAAGAGCTTCAAGCCGTGGGTAAAATAAAGAAAAAGTCGGAAGCTTTAATGGCTGCAGAAAAGATTTATACAAAAAAAGTAAAAAAGAAGTAGGTGGTTGTTGTGGAGTTAGAAAATGTAGTTGTAGATTTATCAAAAAGGTTAAAAAAGAATACGCAATCTGCGGTGGTTTCTTATGACTATTTTGTTCAGACAAAGAAAATAAAAGGGGTCGAGAAAAGTCTAGGTAAATTAAAAAATTCCCAGGTGGCATTAATAAAAGAGAGTTCTTTTAAGACTGACTATATTATTTTGCTTAATCTTGGCAAAAATTGCAGTTTGGAACTTATACGAATTGCTTTAAAGAACTGCTTTAAAGCAATCAAAAAAAATAATATTGAATCTGTAGCTTTTTTAACGGATAGTTTTAAAAAAAATATTAATCTTGGTATTTTTTCTAAAATAGCTGCTCAAGAGCTTTTTCGTCACCTAAGAAACAAAAAACAAAAAACCTTAAAAAGAGTGTCGTTTTTAACTAATGCTAGCCGAAAGGGTACAATATTGAAAAAAAATATAGTCGAATACCTTAATCATATAAAAATTAATAAGGGGCCATTTCTTACTGTCGATGGCATTATTCAATATAAAAAAGGAGTAGTTTTGATAGAGAGAACTAATCCTCCTTTAGGTTGGGCCTTGCCAGGCGGATTTGTTGACTATGGCGAAAAGCTAGAAGAGGCTGTTATTCGGGAAGTTAAAGAAGAAACCGGCCTTGATTTTAAAAATGTAAGACAGTTCAAGGCCTATTCGGATAATTGCCGGGATCCTCGCTTTCATACAGTTTCGATGGTTTTCACCGGCAAAGGTAAAGGAAAACTTAAAGCAGCTTCAGATGCAAAAGCTGCGACAGTTTTTGAAATCAAGGGTAAGAATCCTTTGGCAAATTTACCATCTAATATTGCCTTTGATCATAAAAAAATAATTAGCGAATGGCTATCAACTAAACTTTAAAACCTCTAACCTTTAACCTTTATCCTTATTATGAACAACATACCTATACGTTATATTAAAGGAGTAGGCCCTCGCAAAGAAGAAGTATTTAACAACAAAGCCGGGGTTTATACTGCTGAGGATCTACTTTATTATTTCCCTTTTCGTTATGAAGATAGGACTAATTTTATAAATATTATAGATTTAAAAGAAAATAAGCCAGCAGTAGTTGAGGGCGAGGTACTGGCTAGGAATCTAAAAAAATTTCCTTATTTTATTCGATCTAAAAGAATAAAAAGTATCTTTGAAGTTATTTTAGAAGATCAAACTGCTAAAATTAGTTGTAAATGGTTTAATCAACCATACCTTGCTGATTCTATTAAGGTAGGGCAAAAATTAATCGTCTATGGGAAACCCTCTCGCTATAAAGGTAAATTGCAAATAATTTCGCCAAAGTTTGAACAAAGCGATAACGAGCAAAGTTTGGAAGTTGGTAAAATCACACCTATTTATAAATTACCGACCGAATTTAGCCAAAGATACATTAGAAAAACTATATTTTTCATTTTAAAGAACTATAATTTTCAAACTTCTGACCCAATTCCCTTTAATATTAGAGAGAAACAAAATATTCCTAATATTGCAAAAAGTTTTCAACAAATACATTTTCCGGATTCCTTAAAAGAGGCTGATCTAGCTAGGCAAAGGTTTATTTTTGAAGAACTATTTATTTCACAAGTTATGGTTTATCTACGTAAAGCCAAACATCGCCTTCAAAAAGGGCCTGCCTTAAGAGTTGATAATAAAGCGGTGGAAAAAGTAAAAAAAAGCTTTTCTTTTCAATTGACTCAAGCTCAAAGAGAGGCTTTAGATATAATTCTATCGGATCTAGGTAAAAACTATCCTATGCACAGACTTCTACAGGGTGATGTGGGGAGTGGAAAAACTGCCGTAGCTCTTTTTCCTATAATTTTATCTGCCTTGTCTTTTTGGCAGGTGGCTTTTATGGTCCCTACGGAAGTTTTAGCTTATCAGCACAAAAAGACTATTACTAATCTATTGGAACAAGCAGGTTTTCCTTTGGTTAATTTAAGCGACAAAGTAGATGTGTTGACATCGTCTTTGTCAATTAAAGAGAAAAATATTGTTTTACAAAGATTAGCTAAAGGAGATTCTTTGATTGTGGTAGGAACTCATTCTTTGATTCAAAAGAACCTAAAATTTAAAAATCTGGGGTTGGTGGTAATAGATGAGCAACATAAGTTTGGCGTAGCTCAAAGAGCACTTTTACCCAGAAAAAGTCAACTTCCACCCAATTGCTTGGTAATGAGTGCCACGCCTATCCCCCGCAGTTTAGCTCTTTCTATCTATGGAGATCTTGATGCCTCAACTATTTATCAACTGCCTCCTAATCGGAGCAAACCAAATACAGTTGTAGTTAAAGAAGAAAAAAGAGGCTGGGTTTATGATTTAGTTGAGCGAAAGATAAAGCAGGGAAAACAGGTTTATATAGTCTATCCGATCATTGACCAGAATGATCAACTAGAAGTCAAGTCACTAAATCAAATGTATAAAAAAATAAAGAAAAGATTTTCAAAATTTTCAATAGGAATATTTCACGGACGATTGAAGAACCAAGATAAATTAGCAGTGATGGATGAGTTTAATAAGGCTAAAATTGATATTCTTATTTCTACAAATGTTGTAGAAGTTGGCCTTGATGTTAAAAATGCTACAACTATGGTAGTAGAAAGTCCGCAAAAATTTGGATTATCTCAGTTACATCAATTGCGCGGCAGAATTAGGAGATCTAGCCAAAAGCCTACTTTTGTTTTGATTTATAGTGAAAATATCTCTCAAGAAGCTAAGAGGCGGCTGGAGATAATAGAAAAAGAAAGTGATGGTTTTAAGATAGCTGAAGAAGATCTAAAGTTACGTGGACCGGGGGATTTTTTCGGCCAACTACAACATGGACTGCCAAATTTAAAAATAGCAGATCCTTTAAGGGACCTAAAAATTTTAAAACAGGCACGTACTTTTGCCAAGGAAGTTATCAAAAGGGATCCTTATCTTAGGCAACCCTGGTCAAGACCGCTAAGGGACTATTTTAGAACTTATTTTTCTTTAAATAGCTTTAAAAAGGGAGTTAAAAAATAGAAGATGCAAATTCTGGGAGGAGAACTAAAAGGGAGAAAGATTCAAGTTCCGGCTCGAATAAGGCCGGTTTCTCAGCGGGTAAAAAAGAGTTGTTTTGATATAATATCTGATTTGCTTGAATCCAAGACGGTTTTAGACCTTTATGCCGGGAGTGGTTCTTTAGGGATAGAAGCTTTGTCTCGCGGTGCCTCTCGGGCTGTCTTTGTAGATAAGAGTAAAACCAGTATAAAATCTATAAATAACAATATTAATAGTTTAAACTTAAAGAGAAATGCTGAAATTTATTGCAAAAAAAGCTCTTTAGCTATACAATATTTATGTCGGAAAAAAACTTTTTTTGATCTTATTTTTCTTGATCCTCCTTACTATAAGGGGCTACTTATAAAGAGCTTGCAACTGCTAGAAAGTTATGATATATTAGCCCGTTCTGGTTACTTGATTGGTTTTTGTTATGAAAATGATCAATATGCTAAAAAATACAAAAATTTTTCTTTAATTATAAAAAAAAGTTACGGCCAATCTGATCTACTTATATATAAAAAATAAACAATGAAAAAAGCTATTTATCCAGGAACATTTGATCCAATTACTAATGGTCATCTTGATATAATAAACAGAGTTAACCCTTTATCAGAGACATTAATAGTTGCTGTAGTTAAAAATCCTCCCAAGAATTGTTTTTTTTCTTATGACCAGCGCCTAAATTTGGTTAAGAAAGTAACTGAGAGTATAGAGGATGTAGAGGTTTTAGGGTTTGATGGCTTGGTTATTGATTTTGCCCGTAAAAATAAAGCCAATATAATTATTAGAGGCTTAAGAACGATGTCAGACTTTGAGTATGAGTTTAAAATGGCATTGACCAATAAAAGTTTGGCTCCCAGGATCGAAACTTTGTTTTTGATGACTCATCCTCAATATTCTTTTATTTCTTCTCACTTAATAAAAGAAGTTGCTTTATTAGGAGGAGATTTGAATAAATTTTTACCTGAGCCAGTGTTAGCGGCAGTAAATGGCAAGATTGATGAAAATCGCAGTTAGAAAAATAACTGAAGAAGGAATAAGGTTAGATGAAAAAATCCCGGCTAAACTTTGGAATTTAGACGGATTTGATTTAAAGTTTGTTGATTGCATTAAAGTAAGAGGAAATTTTAAGAAAATTTATAATGAGATAATCAGCAATGTTAATGTTGTAGCGCACTGTCAAATTCGTTGTTCGCGCTGTCTTGTTGAAGTTTGCCAAATTAGAAAATATAATTTTCAAAAAAATTATTCTTTGGATGATTTAGGTAGTTTTTTAGATATTAATTACGATATAAGAGAAGAAATTTTGCTTAATTTTCCGCTTAAAGTTTTATGCTCACATAGTTGCCAAGGGCTGTGTTCTTGTTGTGGCAGAAACCTTAATTGGAGAAAATGTAATTGTTCGAAAAGTCAACAGATTAACAAATTAACCAATTACAAATTAATCAATTAACCAATTTCAATGGAGGTAAATAATGGCACATCCTAAACGAAAACACTCCCACGCACGAACTCACAAAAAAAGAACCCATCAAAAAATATATTCCCCCTCGTTGGTGAAATGCAACCAGTGTAAGAAACTTAAACCTAAAAGTATGGTTTGCCCTTTTTGCGGCTATTATAAAAACAAAGAAATAATAAAAATAGAACCAAAAGAAAACAAAAAGAAAAAAAGACAAGGTTAATTTATGGCTAAGTTTAAAATAGGAATAGATGCATCTGGCGGAGATCTTGCACCGTTAGAAATTGTGAAGGGAGCTGTTTTAGCTAAAAAGAAAGTTGATCAAGAGTTAATTCTTATTGGTGATAGAGAAAAGATAAAAAAAGAGCTTAGAAAGTATAAGTTAGATTTTGCTATTGTTGATGCTCCTGAAAAAATTGGTATGGCTGAGGCGCCAGTTTCTGCAGTAAGAAAAAAGAGAAGATCTTCGATAGTTACAGGATGCCAGCTTCTTAAAAAAAGAGAAATTGATGCTTTTGTGTCTTGTGGTAATACTGGAGCCGTAGTTTGTGCTTCGGCGTTAATTTTGAAGTTTATCGAGGGGGTGGAGCGCCCTGGTATAGCTTTAATGTTTCCTACCCAAAAAGGGGTTTCTTTGCTTATTGATGCGGGAGCTAACATTGATTGCAAGCCGATTCATCTTCTTCAATATGGGGTGATGGCGTCTGTTTATTATAGTACTGTTTTAGAAAAAAAAGATCCTAGGGTAGGACTCCTTAATATTGGAGAAGAGGCATCTAAAGGGCTTGAACTTTTAAAAAGTACACATAAGCTTTTTAAGCTTTCATCTTTAAATTTTTCTGGTAATATAGAGGCTAAAAGTATTCTTTCAGGAAATTCTGACTGTATTGTTTGTGATGGTTTTGTCGGTAATATTGCTTTAAAAGTTCTTGAAGGTAGTACCGAAGCAATGGGGAAACTTTTTATTGAGTTTATGAAAAAAAGCCTGTTGGGGAGATTAGGGCTTTTGTTGGCAAAAGGAAATCTTAAAAAACTTAAGCAATCAATAGATTATTCTGAACATGGAGGGGCACCTCTCCTAGGCGTAGACGGAGCGGTAATTATTGGCCATGGGAGATCTGACGCCAAAGCTGTAAAAAATGCAATAGGAGCAGCAGCTAGAGAACTAAAAAGAGAACTTAACGAAAGGATAAAGAAAAAAATAAATGAAACCTGTAAAGATAGTAGGATTAGGCAAGTACTTGCCGCCTAAAAAGCTAAAAAATTCTGATTTAGAAAAAATAGTAGATACCTCAGATGAGTGGATTACAACTCGTACCGGTATAAAAGAAAGAAGAATTGCTGAAAGGGCGTCTTCTTCAGAACTTGCCCATAAAGCTTCCGTCCAAGCTTTAGAAGACGCAGGCTTAAAAGTTGATGACTTAGACTTAATAATTGTTGCTTCAATTACCCCTGATAATTTTTTTCCTTCTACTGCTTGTCGGTTACAAAATTTACTTAAAGCTAGGAAAGCAGCTGCTTTTGATATTTCTGCCGCTTGTTCGGGATTTGTTTATGGTTTGACTTGTGCCTGGCAGATGATCGGGGCAGGATTATATAGGAATGTTTTGGTGGTTGGCAGCGAGGTTCTTTCGTCAGTTACTGATTGGCAGGATCGCTCTACTTGTGTTCTTTTTGGTGACGGAGCAGGAGCTGCAGTATTAACCGAGGCGACTGAAAAAAGTTTTTTAAGTTCACATTTAGGTGCCGATGGTTCACGTGCAGATCTTTTAAATATTCCGGCTGGTGGCTCTCGGATTCCAACTTCGCACCAGACAGTTGATGACAAGCTTCATTCTATAAAGATGAAAGGTAATGAACTATTTAGAGTAGCAGTTAGAGTCTTGGTGGATGCTGCCGAAGTTGCGTTGTCAAAGGCAGGGCTTAAGCCAGAAGACCTGGATATGTTAGTTCCACATCAGGCTAATAAAAGGATAATAGACGCTGTAGTTAAGAATTTGAAAATAAAGAATAAAGTATATTTCAATCTTTCTCGTTATGGGAACATGTCATCTGCTTCTTGTGCTGTAGCTCTTTGTGAAGCTTACCAGGAGGCAAAAATAAAAAAAGGAGATATCGTAGTTTTAGACACCTTTGGCGGCGGACTTGTTTGGGGGAGTTGCGTGATTAAATGGGCGCTATAATAAATGTAAAGTAGGGGCAGGCCTTTGTGCCTGCCCTAAAAATAAAAAGTAAAGGATAAAGGTTATGGAAAAGAAAGCGATAATATTTCCCGGGCAAGGAGCTCAATATCCCCAGATGGGTTTGAGCTTATATAACAATTTTCCGGAAGCAAAGAAAGTTTTCGATTTAGTTGATCAACTATCAGGAATTAAAGTTTCAGAAACTATTTTTGGTAGTGATTCTTCTGGACTTAAAGACACATCCATTCAGCAGTTGGCTATTTTAGCGGTTAGTTTAGCAGCTTATGAGGTGTCAAAGAATAGTTTGGGTGATATTGAATTTGTTTCAGGGTTGAGCTTAGGTGAATATAGCTGCCTTTATGCTGGAGAGGTTCTTTGTCTAGAAGATCTCATTAGATTAGTTAAAGCTAGAGGGCAAGCCATGCAGAAAGCAGCCAGGGTGAACCCTTCTTCTATGTTTGCAGTTATTGGTGCCAACAGAGAAGATCTAGAGCCAAAGGAAAAAGATTTAGGTTTTTATATTTCTAATATAAATGCTCCTTCGCAGGTTGTTGTTTCAACAGAAGAAAAAAACAAAAACGAATTAAAAAATAATTTAGAAAAGGAAGGGTTAAGAGTGATAGAACTTAAAGTTTCTGGAGGATTTCACTCTCCTTTTATGAAGCCAGCTCAAGAAGAGCTCAAAGAAGTTATTAACCAATTGCAATTTTCTGATGCAAAAATTCCTATTGTAAGTAACGTAACAGCCAACAAGCATGTAAAAGCTGAACAAATAAAGGAAAATTTACTTAAACAGTTAGTTAGACCTGTATTGTGGATGGACTCGGTAAAATATTTAGCTGGAAAAGGTGTGAGTTGTTTTTATGAAATTGGACCTTCAAAGATATTAAAAGGACTCCTAAGAAAGATAGACAGAGGCCTAAAGGTTGTAAATATCGAAAAAAAAGAAGATATAGAAAAGGTAGATACGCACAGATAAGTCTGTGTATGCGTAAAGGAGGAAGAATATGGATTTTAAAGATAAGGTAGTAGTAGTTACTGGTGCTGCTAGAGGAATTGGCAAACAAATTGCTTATGGTTTTGCTAAGAGAGGAGCTAAGGTAGCTTTGTTTGATCTAGACCAAGTTCAACTGGAGGCTGCTGAAAAAGAGTTAGCTGGTATTACAGAATGTCAATCATATCCAGTTGATGTTACAGATTCTCAGCAGTTGGTAAATATTATAGACAAAGTTATTGACAAGTTTTCAAAGATTGATATATTAATTAACAATGCTGGGATAACCAAAGACAGCCTAGCTTTAAGGCTCTCTGAAACTGATTGGGATAAAGTCCTCGAAGTTAATTTAAAAGGAGCATTTTTAACCTCAAAGGCTGTTTTGAAAAAAATGTTAAAACAGCGTAGCGGTAAAATTGTCAATATTTCCTCAATAATTGGAATTGTTGGTAATTCCGGCCAATCAAATTATTCAGCTTCTAAAGCAGGTTTAATTGGCTTAACAAAATCCCTTTCTAAAGAAGTAGGTCCCAGAGGGATAAATATAAATGCTGTCGCTCCAGGTTATATTGAAACTAAGATGACCGAAAGTCTTCCGGATAAAGTTAAAGAGGAAATGCTTAAAAGAATTTCTTTAAAGAAGTTTGGCTCAACCGAGGATGTAGCTAATACGGTATTGTTTTTGGCTTCTGGGCTGGCAGATTATATAACAGGGCAAGTAGTTGTTGTTGACGGTGGTATGATTTAGAAAAAAAGGAGGTCTCTGATGGCGATCGAAGAAAAGGTAAAAGAAATCATTTCAGAACAGCTTGGTGTAAAAAAAGAAGAGATAAAACCAGAAAGTTCTTTCATTGATGATTTAGGCGCGGATTCTTTAGATACAGTTGAAGTTGTTATGGCGTTGGAAGAAGAATTTGGTATAGAGATACCTGATGAAGATGCAGAAAAAATTACAAAAGTTGGCGAAGCTATTAAATATATTGAAGAAAAGAAACAATAAAATCCAATTATAGATGAATAAAGTTGCTGTTACTAGTTGTGGGGTAGTTTCTCCGGTTGGTATAGGTAAAGCTAATTTTTGGGATGCTTTAACTAACGGTAGAAGTGGAGTAGGGCCGATTACTCAATTTGACTCTGAGCAATTTGATAGTAAGATTGCTGGTGAAGTTAATGATTTTGATCCTGCAGGTCTTCTTTCGGTAAAGGAGCAACGCCGAATTCCTAGATTTGTTCAATTTTCCCTCCAAGCTGCGCAAGAAGCTATTGACCAAGCTGGAATTGACTTTGAAAAAATCGATCCATATCAAATTGGCACTATTATTGGATCCGGCGTAGGCAGTCTTGAAACTGTAGAAAGAGAGCATAAGGTGCTTTTAGAAAAAGGGCCGCGCAGGCTTTCTCCGTTTATGATTCCGATGTTAATTACCAATGAAGCTGCGGGTCATGTAGCTATTCGATTTGGGTTAAAAGGCCCTAACCTTTGTACAGTTACAGCTTGTGCCTCTGGTGCTCATGCGATTGGAGAAGCTTATCGAGTTATCAAAGAAGGAAAAGCCAAGGTCATGGTTTGCGGCGGAACAGAAGCTTGTATAGTCCCTCTTGCTGTTGGTGGTTTTTGTGCTCTTAAGGCTTTGTCCAGGCGCAACGATGATCCAGCTAAAGCCAGTCGTCCTTTTGATCTCGAAAGGGATGGTTTTATCATGTCAGAAGGAGCCGGTATGGTTGTTTTAGAGGAAATGGAGCATGCTAAAAAAAGAGGAGCTAAAATATATGCTGAACTTTCCGGGTATGGAAGCACCTGTGATGCGCATCACATTACGGCACCTGATCCGAATGGGGCAGCTGCAGCTGAAGCGATGAAGTCAGCTCTATCTGAAGCTTCTTTTGATAAAAGTCAACTTGTCCATGTTAATGCCCACGGTACCAGTACTTTATTAAATGACAGGATGGAAACAAAAGCTATTAAGCTAGTATTTGGCCAAAAACCTAAAAATATAGCAGTAAGTTCTATAAAATCTATGCTGGGCCATACTTTAGGAGCAGCTGGAGCTATTGAGTTTATTAGTTGTTGTCTTACTTTGGAAAAGAATGTGATCCCACCTACCATAAATTATGAGTATCCAGATCCTGAGTGTGATCTAGATTATACTCCAAATCAAACCCGAGAATTAAAAGTTAACGCTTGCCTTTCAAACTCTTTAGGATTCGGGGGCCACAACGCCTCTCTTTTAGTTGAGAAGATATAAGATGGGTCTAACATTAATTGAAAAAATTTTAAAAAAGAAATCAATCAATAAAAAATTAGATGATTTTATCTACGCTAAAGTTGATTTTTGTTTTGGCAATGACATAACTGCACCTTTAGCTACTAAAATATTCGAAAAGGCTAGGTTTAACTCTGTTTATAATCCTAGAAAAATAGGGTTTTTTTGTGATCATTTTGTGCCGGCGCGTGATCAAAAAGCAGCAAACAATGTAAAGAAATTAAAAGAGTTTGCGAAGAAATTTAAGATCAAAAATTTTTATGATACCAATACCTGTGGTATAGAACATGTATTTTTGCCTGAAAAAGGTTTAATCAAAACTGGTGATTTAGTTATTGGCGCTGATTCTCATAGTTGTACTTATGGAGCTCTGGGGGCGGCAAGTTTTGGAGTGGGTTCAACAGATTTAGCTGCTGCCATTAAAGAAGGAACTTGTTGGTTTAGGAAGCCAGAAACTATTAAGTTTTATTATTTAGGCAAAATACCGAAATGGTTTACCGGCAAAGACCTGATTCTTTATACTATCGGCCAAATCGGGGTAAGCGGGGCGCTTTATAAAGTTATGGAGTTTGGGGGGCCTGCAATTAAAGCTTTGGGCATAGAAGACAGGTTTACTATTTGTAATATGGCAATAGAAGCTGGTGCTCAAACTGGAATAATTGAGCCTGATAAAAAAACTGCTAAATTCATAAAAGAAGTAAATCCCCGAATAAAAAATTTGCCATTACTTAAGAGCGATAAAGATGCAAATTACTATAAGGTTATGAAGTTTGATATTTCTTCTTTAAAACCTCAAGTTGCTTGCCCTCATTTACCTAGTAATGTGGTTGATGTGGATAAATTAAAAAAGGTAAAATTAAATCAGGTTGTCATTGGGTCCTGCACAAATGGCCGTCTTAAAGATCTAGCTCAAGCTGCAAAGGTGTTAAAAGGAAAAGCTGTTAAAAAAGGCTTAAGAGCTATTGTTATTCCAGGCTCTCATAAAGTTTATAGTCAAGCTCTTAAGAAAGGATATCTTAATATTTTTAACAAAGCAGGTTTTATGATTTCTCCACCTACTTGTGGGCCGTGTCTAGGAGGGCATACTGGTATTTTAGATAAGGGCGAAGTTGCTCTTGCCACAACTAACAGAAATTTTATTGGAAGAATGGGGCATCCGGAAAGTTTTGTTTATTTGTCTAATCCAGCAGTGGCTGCAGCAAGCAGCATTACTGGTAGGATCACCCATCCAGCAGAAATTGTTAAGAAGGTACCGACGGATGAAGGACGAAGGACGAAAAGACGAAGGCGTCTATCGTCTTAGCGAAGCGATCGTCTATCGTCTCTCGGAACGAGATTGTAAACTATGATTATAGAAGGTAAAGTCCATAAGTTAGGTAAAGATATAAATACCGACGATATAGTTGCGGCTAAATATTTGGATTCCCAAGACCCTGAGTTTTTGGGGTCTAGGTGTATGGAAAATATTGATCCGGATTTTGCCAAGAAGATAAAACCGGGCGATATTATTGTGGCTGGCCAGAATTTTGGCTGTGGTTCATCACGGGAGCATGCTCCGGTTGCAATTAAAGGTTGTGGGGTATCTTTGGTTATAGCAGAGAGTTTTGCGAGAATTTTTTTTAGAAATGCTATCAATACCGGTTTACCAATTATAGAGTTAGAAAAAACAGGAGAAATTTCAGAAAATGATCTTCTTAAAGTTAATTTAGCTAAAGGAACTGTTGAAAATAAAACTAAGAATAAATTACATCAGACAAAATCATTTCCTCAATTTTTACAAAAAATCATAGCAAAAGGTGGACTTATAAACTGGATAAAGAATAAAGGAGATAAAAATGTCTAAAAAGTACAAAATTGCAGTAATTGGCGGAGACGGCACTGGTCCTGAAGTAGTAAGAGAAGGTCTAAAGGTTTTAGAGGTAGCTGCCAGCAAGTTTAAAATTGATTATGAGACAGTAAACTATGATTTTGGCGGCGAAAGATATTTGAAAACAGGTGAAGTCTTACCTGATTCTGCAGTAGAAGAATTAAAAACTTTTGATGCTATATATCTAGGAGCAATCGGCCATCCTCAAGTAAAGCCGGGAATACTAGAGAAAGGTATTTTGTTGCGTCTTCGTTTTGAGCTTGATCAATATATTAATCTAAGGCCAGTTGTTTTATACGATAAAAAATATTGCCCCCTAAATTTAGGCCAGGACCAAAATATTGATTTTACGGTGGTCAGGGAAAACACAGAAGGACTTTACTGCGGGGCCGGCGGATTTCTTCGTAAAGATACTGCTAATGAAGTTGCAGTTCAAGAAAGCATTAATTCTTATAAAGGGGTAGAACGTTGTATAAGGTACGCCTTTGAACATGCCAAGAAAAAGAATAAAGAGAAAAAGGTTACTCTTTGCGGTAAAACCAATGTTTTAACCTATGCATTTTCACTTTGGCAAAGAGTTTTTGATAAGGTAGCCAAAAGCTATCCCGAGGTAAAGACCGATTATGCTCATGTTGATGCCACTTGTATGTGGATGGTTAAAAATCCGGAATGGTTTGACGTAATTGTTACTGATAATATGTTCGGAGATATAATAACTGATTTAGGTGCTATGATTCAAGGAGGCATGGGGATAGCAGCCGGTGGTAATATTAATCCTCAAGGAGTTAGTATGTTTGAGCCAATTGGGGGGAGCGCTCCCAAATATACTGGTAAGAATGTGATAAATCCTTTAGCTGCTATTTGTGCATTATCTATGTTACTTAATCAACTTGGGGCCGAGCAAGCAGCTAAAGCAATTGAAAGTTCAGTAATTACAGTAGTACGCGAAAACCTCGATTCTTTAGGGGCAGGTAGAATGGGATTTTCAACTTCAGAAGTTGGAGATTTAGTGGTAAAGAATATAATTGATAACTGATAAATGATAGTTGAGGTGACAAAAGTATGGAAAAAAACATTGCAGTAATTGGTGTGGGAGCAGTAGGAATTGAAATATTGAAAATTTTAAAAGAAAGGAACTTTCCTGCTGACAAGATAAGAATTTTTGCTCGGACAAGCCGAGAAATTGAAATAGAGAATCAAACTTATCAGGTTGAGGCTATAGGGGAAGAAAATTTTGACAATATTGATATTGCTCTTTTTGCTGGAACTGAAGGCCAAAAAGGAGCAAGTGTTCAATATGCTCATAAGTTTATCGAAAGGGGGGCTATTGTCATTGATAATGGTAAAGATTTTCGTCTTAAAAATGAAGTTCCGCTAATAGTTCCTGAGGTTAACAAAGATGAGATCTATAAGAATCAAGGGCTTATCGCAAATCCAAACTGTACTACAATCCAGATGGTGACAGCCTTAGGGCAAATATTTAAGAAAGTTGGTCTTGAAGAAATAATTATGACTAGCCTTCAGGCGACTAGTGGCGGAGGTAGATCTTCGGCTCAATCTCTTTGGGAGGAGACTAAGTATATAGTTGAGAAAAATAAAGGCAAAAAGTATTTTAATCAGTTAGATAAAAACAGAGACAATATAGAAAGCAGCTTTTCAGACCAGATTGCTTTTAACGCTATACCTAAAATTGGCAGTTTCAACCAAAATGGTTTTACTACAGAAGAGCAAAAAGTTATTGATGAAACTCATAAAATCTACGGAGATGATAAAATTAAAATCTCTGCTACTTGTGTCCGAATCCCAGTGTTTACTTCTCATTCTGAATCAATTTATTTTAAGACTGCCAAATCAGCAGATTTAGAAGAGATAAAAAGAATTTTAGAAGATTCTCCTGGTGTTATTTTTTCTGCTGATCAATCTAAATTTTATCTTGCCGTAGGTGCAGAAGGTAAAGATCCTGTTTATGTGGGACGATTACGCTGCGATTCTAGCCAAGAAAATAGTTTTTGGCTCTGGGCTGTTGCAGATAATTTACGCAAAGGTGCAGCGCTTAATGCAGTTCAAATTGCCGAAAATCTGCTATAAAATTCTCGTATTTAGCAATTAAAAAATTAATGGAAAAAAATATTTTTCTAGAAATAGAATATGTAGGAACTAACTATTTTGGTTTTCAGGTTCAAAACAAAAAAGATAAAAAAGAAATAACTATCCAAAGTATTTTAGAAAAAGCATTATTTAAATTATTTGGCCAGCCAATAAGAATCAATGCCTCAGGGAGGACTGACCGAGGTGTACATGCTAAAGCTCATCCTCTAAATTTTAAGGTTAACACAGAGATACCTTTAAAAAATATAAAAAACGCTCTAAATTCCTTTTTACCTTCGGACATAAAGGTAAAGAAGGTAAAATTAGTATCTTTGGATTTTCACAGTCGATTTAGTGCGAAATCAAAAATTTATCGTTATATTATTTTAAACAGAGAAGAACCTTCTGTTTTTTGGTCTGTATTTTCCTGGCATTTTCCTGATCGATTAAACATTGCCTTGATGCGCCAGGCTGCAAAACGATTAATCGGTTTAAAAGATTTTTATCTTTTTGCGAAAGGAGCTAAAAAATATAAAAATTGTGTACGAGATTTGAAGAAAATATCTATAAAAAAGAAGAAAAACTTTATCTACATTGATATAGAAGCAAACGGTTTCTTGCACCAGATGGCCAGAAATATAGTCTATTTTTTAACCGATGCCGGTAGAAAAAAGATTGCCATCGAACAGGTAGATGATATTTTGTCAGGTAGAATTAAATTTATAAAAAAACCTGCTCCTTCTTGCGGTCTTTATCTCAAGCGAGTTAAATATCGATAGGTATTTGGCTAGATTTTTTTCTTCTATATGGTATAATTTTTACCTATGAAAAAAAGAATTTTATTTATTTTTTTATTAACGGTTTTAGTCTTAAATAACGGCTGTCACTCTTTGCGGAAAAAATTTACCCGTAAACAAAAGGAAAAAGAGGTGCCGGTTTATATAACCCCCAAAGAATATCCTCAGAAACCTACTCGTGATATCTATATTGATTACTATCTTTATACTAAAGGTTGGTTAGAAGAGCTGGCTAAAGCATTAGGTAAAGGAATAAGCTACAAACGTCAAAAACATGCAATAGGTGAGGCTTTAATGAATTTAGAGCAGATAATTTCTTTTTTAAACCAAAAAGGAAAAGAAAATATAGAACCTTTGCACCAAGAACTTCAGCAGATACAAGCTGAAATCAAACGAGTTCCCAATTTAAGTCGAATCAAAAGAGATTACCTTGTTCGTAAAGTTCAAAGGATTGCAAGAGAATTTGGTTCTAATTATACTTATACTGATGTAAAAGAATGGCTAAATTAGATGTAAAAGTTTTTCCTTCTGGTCCGCTAGATACAAACAACTATCTTCTTTTCGATAAACAGTCCAGAAGAGCGTGTATTGTTGATCTTTCTTCGTCTTCTGGTCAGTTGTTTGACTTCCTTAAGGAAGAAGATATAAAAGTTGATTTTGTGCTTTTAACTCATGCTCATTTTGATCATATTGAAGGGTTAAGAAATACCAATTTTTCTTTTTATCTTCATGAAAAAGATCTAGCTTTGCTCTCGAATCCTGAAAAAAATGGCTCTTCTTTTTTTGCTAGCCCTATAACCATAAAAAGAAAACCGTATGTCTACAAAGAAAACTTAGATTTTTGTGGTTCAAGAATTGATGTAATTCATACTCCTGGCCACACACCTGGTTCAGTTTCGTTAAAATTGGATAATTGGCTTTTTAGCGGAGATACGCTTTTTTATCAGGCAGTAGGCCGTACAGATATTCCCTTAGCTTCCGGGCAAGAGTTGATTGAATCAATTAAAGAAAAAATATTAGTTTTGCCTGATCAGACTGTTATTTATCCTGGCCATGGCCCCAGCACAACTTTAGTTCAGGAAAAAGAAACTAATCCTTTTTTGGCCATTTGAAATTGTTTAATATTTCGAATTTATAATTTATGGATACCTACATTGAAGCATTTTTTGATTATCTAAGGGTAGAAAAGGGGCTGGCTTTAAATTCTATAAGATCTTACAAACTAGACTTAAGCAAGTATAAAAGATACCTGGATAAACTCGGTATAGAAAATCCTAGAAAAGTAAGAAGGGATGATATTTCTGAGTTTATTTTTTCTTTACGAAAAACACTTGCTATAGGAACTATTTCACGAATACTTTCATCTGTTAAAAGCTTTCATCAATTTTTACTGCGAGAAAAAATAATACCCCATGATCCTTCTAGTTTAATAGAGGCGCCAAAATTAGAAAAGAAAATACCTTCATTTCTAACCTCTCAAGAAGTTGCCAAAGTTCTTAAAGCGCCAAATTTAAAAAAAGATAGAGGCCTAAGAGCCAGAGCTATTTTAGAGACGATGTATGCAACTGGCTTGAGGGTTTCTGAATTGGTTGAGTTAAGAACGCAAGATATTAATCTAGAGATAGGATTTATTAAATGCAAAGGCAAAGGCTCTAAGGAGAGAATTATACCTTTAGGTAATACTGCTAATCATTTTATAAAAAGATATAACCAGGAAGCAAGGCCTGGTTTATTAAAAGAACAGGAATCTAGCTTTTTATTTCTTGCTCAAGGCGGACACAAAATAAGCCGGCAAACTGTTTGGAAGATTATTAAAGCCATAGTTAAAAAAGCAAGAATAAATAAAAAAGTAAGTCCGCATACTTTAAGGCATTCTTTTGCTACTCATCTTCTAGAAGGTGGCGCTGACTTACGGAGTGTGCAAGAGATGCTAGGCCATGCTAATATAACTACCACTCAAATTTATACCCATATTAATCAAACAAGATTAAAAGAGATTCATAATCAATTTCATCCTAGGGCAAAAGTTTAGGCTAACTATTACAATGGTTAACAGGTTAAAAAAATTAAATCCTCAATTTAGGAATATTTTAAGACTATCATCAAAACTGGCAAAACAATCAGGCTATCATATTTATTTAGTTGGAGGAGTGGTAAGAGATCTATTGCTTGATCGACCGGTGTTTGATCTGGATTTAGTAGTTGAAGGTGATGCTATACCACTTGTTCGGCGGATAGCAAAACAGCTAAAAGAAGATTTTCGCAGGCATCATAGTTTTGGTACAGCAACTTTGTATCATCATGGGCATAAAATAGATTTTGCTACAGCTCGCAAAGAACTATATCCTCATCCTGGTTCATTGCCGAAGGTCAAAAAGTCATCTTTAAAAAATGATTTAGCGAGAAGAGATTTTGCCATAAATGCTATGGCAATAAGTGTAAATAAAAATAATTATGGTCAGTTGATTGATTTTTATCATGGCCGTCAAGATTTGAAAAATGGATTAATTCGGATATTATATCCAGAAAGTTTTTTGGATGATTCTTTGCGAATATTACGTGCTATTAGATTCCAGCAACGTTTTTCTTTTAAGATAGAGGCAAAAACTTATAGATTAATGAAACAGGCTATCGGGGCGGGAGCATTAGGATGGGTTAACCCTCATCGCCTTAGAGATGAGCTGATTCTTTTTTTGAACGAAGCTAATCCTTATAGATACATAAAAAAATTTTATTTGCTTGAAAGATTTAATTTTATAAATAAACGGATAAAATTAAATAAAGATAGTTTTAAATTTTTTATCAGAGCCCAAGCTGCAATTAGATTTTACAATAAAAGATTTAAAGACAAAAAAGAGATCAAGCCATGGCTAATATTTTTAACCGGTATTTTGTTAAATTTGTCTCATCGCGAAGTTACTGAAGTGGTTGCTAGATTTGGATTTAAAAAAGATGAGAGGGTAACGATTAGTTTAATTAAAAAAGATTTAACTAAAATAAAAAAATTAGATAAAAATATAAAACCTAGTGTTATTTATAAAATTTTAGCTGGTTACAGCCACGAGGCAATAATCTTTTTTTATGCATATTTTCCTAAAAAAAGAATACGTAGCAATATAGCTTTTTTTCTAAAAAAACTATCAGATCAAAAGTTAAAGATAAAAGGCAAAGATCTACAAAAAATTGGGGTTGAATCGTCGGTCTTTATGGGAAAAACACTAAAAAAAATATTTTATTTAAAGCTTGATAAGAATTTAAAAACAAAACGTCAGGAATTAAATGAAGCTAAAACTATAGTTAAAAAGAAAAGGTAGGTAGAAATGTCAGTAAGAATAGATAAAATTAATACTGAAATGCGTAAGCAGCTTATGCGGATTATTCAACAAGAGCTTGATGATCCAAATATAGGATTGGTGACTATAACTAAAGTAGATACTAAGCCGGATTTAGAAGAAGCAAAAGTTTATTTTAGCCTTCTGGATGAAAAAAAACACCAAAAGGCAAAAGAAGCATTAGATAAAATGAAAGGTTTTATTAAAGTAATTTTAGCAAAAAAGATAAGATTAAAAAAAACACCTGAGCTAATATTTCAGTTTGATAAATCAATAAAATATAGCTTAGATATTTACCAAAAGATAGAGGAGCTAAAAGATGAAGAAAACAAAGAAGAATAAAATAAAAAAAATAATAGAAATTATTAAAAACAACGATAGTTTTTTGATAACTGCCCACATGAACCTAGAAGGAGATGCTCTAGGCTCGGAATTGTCTCTATATCTTTTACTTAAGAAGTTAAATAAAAAAGTTACAGTTTATAATCATGATCTTACTCCTGATATTTATAAATTCTTACCAAAAAATAAAATTATAAAAAATAAAATTAAAAAAAAGAAAGTTGATGTAGCTTTTGTTTTAGATTGCTCTGACTCTTCTCGTACTGGCAAGATAGAGGCTGGGCTATCCGATGCTGGTATTGTAGTAAACATTGATCATCACATAAGCAATACTTTTTTTGGCGATTTTAACTGGGTAGAGCCAGAGATGAGTTCTGCTTCTGAGATGATCTATTATTTAGCCAAGGAAACAAAAACTATGGATAAAAATATTGCTTTGTGCCTTTACACCGGTATTTTTACAGATACGGGAAGTTTTACCTACGCAAATACAGGTCCGGATACCCATAAAATAATCGCAGAACTTATGCACTTTGATATTAAACCTCATATAATTGATAAAGAAATTCATAGTTTATGTGCACCTGATGATATTAAATTTATTAGTAAATGTATCTCGAAGTTAAAATTTGCTTCTAACCAAAAAATATGTTGGCTAATAATATCTCGGTGGCAAGAAAAAAACTATGATCTTACTGAAATAATTTTTTCTCTGATGAAACTTTTAAAAAAGCCTGGTGTTTTTATTATTTTTAAAAAGATTAACAAAAGCAGAACCAGAATTAATTTTCGTTCCTGTTCCCAGGTAGATGTAAATAAGATTGCTAAGTTTTTTGGCGGAGGCGGACACAGGAAAGCTAGTGGTACGACGCTCGATAAAAATTTAAAAGAATCTGAGTCAAGAGTGATTTCTTTTATCAAAAGGTGTGTTAATGATAAGTAAAACAAGAGATAAAGATTTTAAAAAAGGAATATTGCTGATTGATAAACCTGTGGGGATTACATCACATGATGTAGTTGATATAGCTAGAAAAAGATTGAAATTTCGTAAAATTGGACATGCCGGGACTTTAGATCCTTTAGCAGAAGGCCTTTTGGTCCTTTTGGTGGGCTCCTACACTAAAAAGTTTGAAAAGTTTGTTAGTTTTGACAAAAAATATTTTGGAACTCTAAAGTTAGGAGAAGTCACCCATACCGGAGATTCAGAAGGAGAAGTTTTAAAGCAAAAGGAATGGAAGCATATATCAGAATCCCAGATAAAAAAGACCGTTGAAAGTTTCCAGGGTGCGGTTGAACAAGTTCCTCCGATGGTAAGTGCTTTAAGACAAAAAGGCCAGAGATTATATAAACTGGCTAGAAAAGGTGTTACCATAAAGCGTAAGCCCAGAAAAATAAAGATATATAGTTGCAGTTTAGAGAGAGTGAGGTTGCCTTATCTAGATTTTTATGTTCATTGCTCCAAGGGTACCTATATTAGAAAGTTAGCAGAAGATATAGGAGATAAGCTTGGTTGTGGCGCCTACGCAACTAAAATTGTAAGAAAAAAAATAGGCCCTTTTGATTTAAAAGATTCAATAAAACCTAAAAATATTAATGAAGCTTATTTACAAGAATTTTCCTTTTAATAAAGTCAATAATTGTGTGGTAACTATTGGGGTATTTGACGGGGTTCATCGGGGCCACCAATATATATTGAATAAGATTAAACTGCAAGCAAAAAAAAGGGGAAAGATTTCTTTGGTGATTAGCTTTGATGTCCCTCCCGAGAAGATTTTAGATCCTAAGAAAAAGTTTAAGGGGTATTTAACTGATTACCAGCAAAAAGCTTCTTTGATTGAGTCTTTAGGAATAGATTATTTATGGATTTTAAAAACTGAGCCAGATCTGCTTCGGCTTTCTGCTAGTAGGTTTTTATCATATATAAATAAATATTTTTTAATAGATGAGATGGTCGTTGGCAGTGATTTTCGTTTTGGAATTAAGGCTGGGGCAGGAACTAGTCAGTTAAATCAGCTTGCAGATAACTATGGTTTTAATTTAAAGATCATCGATAAAAAAAGTTTTGCTGGAACTCTTGTTAGTAGTTCATTTATAAGAGAGTTGATAAAGTCATCACGAATCAACCAAGTAAAAAAGTTTTTAGGAAGAAACTACAGCTTAAGGGGGCAAGTGATTAAAGGTAAAGGAGTGGGCAGGCAGCTTGGTTTTCCTACGGCTAATCTAGATACCTTTGATTATACTTTGCCAGAACCAGGTGTTTATGCGGCTTATAGTAAGGTGGGGGACAAAGATTTTCTTGCAGCGGTAAATGTTAGTAAAAAAGATTTCGAAGTTCATCTGTTAAACTTTTCTGGGGATATATTAAGTAGCATTATTGAAGTAACTTTTTTAGAAAAAATGCGGGATGAAATAAATTTTCAATCAAGAAGCCAATTAGCCAAACAGATCCAAAAAGATATTCAAAATATCACCTCTAAATATAGTATCCCTCCTAATTAATTTACACAACCCATTGTGTGGGAGTAATTTATTTCTCTATATTCCTTGACAGCCCAATATATTAGAGATATATTGTTCTTGTGGCATAAAGTGGAATAAAGTGGAAGATAGCTCGTTGTAGCAATGTTTTTTTGAGGTGACCAAATGTGGTACGGTCAATATTTACATACCCTAGATAAAAAAGATAGATTTATCCTTCCGGCAAAATTTAGAGAAAAGATAAAAAAAGAAGAAAATTTTTATTTCTACATAACGCGTGGTTTAGATGGCTGCCTCTTTTTATATTCAAAGGATGTCTGGAAAGAACTAGAGGCAAAACTGCAGTCTCTTTCTTTTACAAATCAAAAGCCGCGTTTTTTTAATCGTCTTTTCTTCAGTGGGGCTTCAGAAATAGAGGTGGCTCCCCAGGGAAGAATCATTCTTCCTCAAAACTTAAAACAATTTGCAGATATAAAAAAAGAAATAATTATTATCGGTGTAGGAAATAGAATTGAACTATGGGATAAAGGCAGGTGGAATCAATTTTATTCAAAAAATAAAAGTAATTTTGAAGAGATGGCCGAAGATCTTTTTCAGATATAAAAAGTTAATTAATTAACTTTTTACCAAAAAGGAGGTTTTATGAGTCGAGGTGTTAGCAAAAAAAGACGTAAGTACTCAAAGAATCAGGGCAATCAAAAGGTGCTTGTAGGTTCTTCAATAGTTCACCTTTCCGGATTTTCTCTTTGTGACGATAAGTCAGGAGAGTTAGATTTAACCTCTCTAAACAGCAAGCAGATTAGAAAAAAAATCGGATGGCTATAGTTTATGATTACTACCAAATCTTTAGATGAAATGACAAAAGCTTATCATTATCCAGTTATGTGGGAAGAGGCAATCGATAGTTTAAAGCTTTCTGATCGGGAAGTTATCATAGATTGTACAACAGGTTTGGGTTCTCACGGCTATAAGATGATGCAGGCAGCGAAAAGAGATTCTTTCTATATAGGTATTGATAAAGACAGTCAGTCCTTAAAGGAAGCTTATTGGAAACTTAAACCTTTTGAAGGTAGGTTTGTTTTGCTTCAAGAAGACTTTATGAATTTAGATAAAGTTTGTGAGGAGTTTGATATCAAAAAGGCTGATATCTTCTTTTTTGATTTAGGGATATCTACCTATCAATTGAATAATGCTCAAAGAGGGTTTAGTTTTTTAGGTGAAGGTGCCTTAGATATGAGGATAAATAAAGATAATTTTCTTACAGCATTTGATTTGATAAATAATTTAAGCCAACCGGAATTAATCGATATATTTAAAAAGTTTGGAGAAGAGCGTTATTCAAAACGAATTGCTCATGCGGTGGTAGCTAACCGGCGAAAAGAATCAATTTCTACAACAACACAGTTGGCTGAGATTATTGAAAAAAGTGTACCGGTAAAGAGTCGTTTTGGAAGAATTCATCCAGCCACTAGAGTTTTTCAGGCTTTAAGGATTGCAGTTAACCGCGAGCTAGAAGCTCTTAAAATTGCTTTACCTAAAGCTATTAATCATTTAAAAAAGGGAGGCAGGATAGGGGTTATATCATTTCATTCCTTGGAAGATAGGATAGTTAAACATACATTTAAAAATTTTGCTTCACAAAATTTGTTAAAAATTATTACCAAAAAACCTAAAAGGTCGACAGAAGAAGAAAAAAGGATTAATCCTGCTTCACGGTCGGCAAAGTTGCGAATAGCAGAAAAAATTGATTTAAATGCGTAAAATATCGCCATTAGCATTAGTATTTATCATATTTATTTTTCTTTCAATATACCTTCATCAAAAAGTTCAAATTTATACAACCGCTTTTCATCTGCAAAAAAACTATAACGATTATCAAGAACTTGTTGCCAAAAAAGATTATTTGATGCATAATTTTTCAAAAAAAGTTTCTTTATCCCGGGTAAGTGAATGGGTTTTGGCACAAAAGCTTTCCTCACCAGAAAAAGAAAGACTTCTGGTGTTTAAGCCTAACGATCGAACTGAGACTAATACAGTTTTGAAAGAATCATTTTTTGAACGTATCAGATCTTCTGCTTCAATCACTGATGTTTTCGCAAAAGAGCGTTAAGAAATAACCTGTTTCCTCTAAGAGTCTAAAATAGTGAATAAAAAAATTTTTTCTCGATTCAATATAGTATATTTATTATTTGTTTTTTTGTTTATAACTCTTTTTGCTAAAATCATATACCTTCAAGCCTACCGGGAAGATTTTTTCGATCAACTTGCTCAAAAACAACACTATGGTTTTTTTAAGGTCCAAAGCAAACGGGGGGAAATTGTTGATCGTAATAAAGATATTCTTGCCCGAACTATTAATTTTTATTCGGTTTTTGCTGATCCATTTCTTATTAAAGACAAAAATAATTACGCTGAAATTCTTTCTAAAAAATTAAATATTTCAAAAAAAAGATTAATAACTAAGTTAAATAAGAAAAATCGCCGTTTTATTTGGGTAAAAAGAAAAATAGACTGGAAACAAAAAAAAGATTTGGAAGGCCTTGATTTAGCCGGAATTGGATTTATAAGAGAAAACCAGAGATTTTATCCGGAAAGACGTTTATTTTCCTCTGTTTTGGGATTTGTGGACATAGACAATAACGGCTTAGAAGGCATTGAGCTTTATTATGATCAATATTTACGGGGTAAAAAGGGATGGGCTAAGGTTTTAAGAGATTCAACCTCACAACATTTGATTTTGACCCCTTCTTTGGTAGAATTGCAGCAAGGAGCGGATTTAATAGTTAGCCTAGATGCTAGAATTCAGTATTGGGTTAAACAATACCTAAAAGAAACAATTGAAGAATATGGGGCTAAGAAGGGCTCGGTAGTTGTTATGAATGCTGAAAATGGTGAGATATTAGCGTTAGCAAATTCTAATAGTTCTGAATCGAAAAATAAGAGAATTTATTTTCGGAAAAACAATGCAGTTACAGATATGTTTGAGCCGGGTTCGGTCTTTAAGGCTGTAACCTTAGTTGCTGCTGTTGCAGAAAAAATGTCTTTTGATAAGATTGATTGTGAGCAAGGAAAATTTAAAATTCCTGGAACTGTTTTAGGTGATTGGCGTTCTTATGGAAAACTTTCCTTCCAGGAAGTTTTTTATAAATCAAGCAATATTGGTGTTGCTAAGATAGCTACAACCGTTGGCTACAAAAAAATATATAATTATATAAAAAAAATGGGTTTTGGCCAAGATACCGGTATAGATTTTCCGGGAGAAACTCAAGGCAGGCTTATGCGGCCAAATAAATGGTCGAAAACTGCACGATATATTATTCCTATTGGCCAAGGTGTGGGGGTAAATTTGGTACAATTAGTAAGGGCTTTTGCGGTAATCGCAAACGGAGGAGATTTAGTAACTCCTCATTTAGGCAAAAAGTTATGCGCTAAAGGTTTCTGCCGGGAGGTTGAACACAATCCAAAAAAAAATGTTTTATCAGGTGAAACAGCACGCTTAGCTAAAGAAGTTTTAATTAAAGTTGTTGAACAAGGAACTGGCAAAAGAGCTAAAATTGCTGGTGAACTGATTGGAGGAAAAACCGGAACAGCTCAAAAGTTTGACTCAAGGCTAGGTAGTTATTCTCCCAGCAAATATAGAGCTAACTTTGTTGGCTTTATTGACAGCATAAAGAAGCCAATCGTAATTGGAGTGACTATTGATGAGCCTAAAAAGTCACATTTTGGTGGAGTGGTGGCAGCCCCTTTATTTAAAAAAATTGCTAAAAAAGTTATCAATTATAAATTGTTTGAATAAGATGAAAGTAAAAGATTTTTTACAATCAGTTAAAGATCCTCAAATTAGAAATTTAGAGGTAACAGATATTGCTGATGATTCTAGATCGGTCACAAAGGATAGTATTTTTTTTGTAGTTGAGAAGCCAAATTTTGATATATTTTCTGTGTTAAAAGAAATCGAAAAAAAAGTAAAAGTCTATGTTGCTGACCGACAAAATAAATCGCGGATTAAAAAAATAGGCATAAATAAGCCGGTTATTTATTTAAATGGAATAGAGGACTATTTTTATCGAGCAGTTAAAAAATTTTACCGGCCAAAATCTAATCTTAAAATAATTGGGATTACTGGGACTAACGGAAAAACTTCCACCGCTCATTTTTTATATCAACTGCTTAAGAAAATGAGAAAAAAAACAGCTTTTTTTGGAACAATTGGCTATTTTATTGGTTCATCTAAATATAAAATAGCTCATACTACTGCTGATTTTCTCACACTTTATAAAATGATTAAAAGAGCCAGCCAAAAAAAGGTCAATTATTTAATTATGGAAGTTTCTTCCCATAGTATAGCTCAAAAAAGAATAAAAGGGCTGAAATTTACAAGATGCGTATTTACTAATCTAAGCCGGGATCATCTTGATTATCACCAGACGATGAACTCCTATTTTAAGATAAAGGAGAATTTTTTTCTTCAAAATAGCTGTTGTTCAATTATTAACAATGATTGTCCTTATGGGAAA
Organism: Candidatus Omnitrophota bacterium; assembly: GCA_046484225.1. GTDB lineage: Bacteria > Omnitrophota > Gorgyraeia > Duberdicusellales > 4484-171 > PXAH01. The sequence continues at coordinate 56,049 of JAWOBO010000089.1, forward strand.
AAAATACTATCTAAGGTAGATAAAAAAATTTCTTATGGAATAAAAAATAATTCTGACTATCAAGCAAAAAATATAAGGCTTTCTAAAGATAGCACAAATTTTGATTTAGCATGGAATGATCAACTTTTTTTCGTATCAACAAAATTACCCGGATACCATAATATTTTAAATGTTTTAGCTGTTATAGCTTCAGCTCATTCTTTAAAACTTCCTTTATCTGAGGTATTAAAAATAGTTCCATTTTTAAAAAGAGCTAAGGGTCGGTTCCAAGAAATAGCTCAAAATATATTCATAGATTATGCTCATACCCCGGAAGGACTTCAACACATTCTTTCTTCTTTGCAAAACATAGGCTATAAGCAAATTATATCTGTTTTTGGATGTGGCGGGCAGCGAGATAAAGGAAAAAGAAAAATTATGGGAAGAATATCTTCTCAATTAGCTGATTTTACTATTATTACTTCAGATAATTCTAGAAAAGAAGACTCGCTAGATATTTGCAAGCAAATTAAAAAAGGGTGCCTAAATGATAGGTTCGAACTTATTGTGGATCGAAAAAAAGCAATAAAGAGAGCAATATTATTATATCAGAAGAAAAAAGAAGCTGGTGAAAAGGCATGTATTTTGGTGGCTGGTAAAGGCCATGAGGATTCTCAAATACTAAAAAATAAAAAAATCCCTTTTAACGATTCAAAAATAGTGAAATCTATTTTAAAAAATATCTAAGCTAATATGAATATTAGTAATTTTAAAATTATTGAAAAGATCACAGATCCCTATAAAATTTATAATCTTTATTATTTTAGGCCGGTTAAAAGATTTTGTTTGGATTCGCGTTCTGTCAAAAAAGGGGATGCTTTCATCGCTTTAGCAGGTAAGCATAAAGATGGTCATAATTTTATTAAAGAGGCAGTTAAAAAAGGGGCGGTTTTGGTAATTGCTGAAAAATATATAAAAACTAAGCCAAAGGTTCCCCAGTTTATTGTCCAAAATGCAACTTGTGTTCTTGAAAAGATAATTTCGTTTTTGAGAAAAATGCATAAAAAGGCAACTGTTTTTGCTGTGACTGGTTCTTTGGGGAAAACTACTACCAAAGAGATGCTTAGTTTTGCTCTCAAGCCCTATAAAGCTATTTTAAAAAGCAGCGCTACCGAAAACAATATTTTGGGGGTAGCAAAAACTATTTTTTCTTATGATAATCAAGATTTAATTATTTTCGAGCTGGGAACGAATCAAGCCGGAGAGATTAAGAGTCTTGCTCGGGCGGTTCAGCCTAACGTGGGAGTTGTTACTTGTATAAAGCCGGCTCACTTAGCGGGT
>JAWOBO010000002.1:0-25602 GCA_046484225.1 Candidatus Omnitrophota bacterium
TTCAATATTTAGATTTGCGATATTTAAAAAGGTAGTGCCGGCAGCGGTCATATTAATTTTAGCTGTTTTTGTTTTATTTTCATCATTTCTATTTTGGAAGACAAACCGTCTGGCTAAAGAAAATCGGCATCTTGTAAGCGATCATATAGAGATATTACAGAAAAACTCTTTTCTTAGCCAAAGCCTAGAAGAAAATAAACAGGCGCAAGAATTTCTTGAAAAAAGAAAACAACAGCTGGATCAAAAGATAACTAACTTGGAAGAAAATATCTTTAACCTGAAAACAGAATATCAAAAACTTCAAGAAACCCAGGTAAAAAACCAGCAGCAATCTTTAGAATTAACTGCTTTAGAGGCAAAATTAAATCAATACAACAAACAACTGGATTCTTTAAAAAGAGAAAATGAATTTTTAAAAGAAAAAATTGAAGAAAAGGAAAAAGTAGCTACTCGAATTCAAAAAGAAACCCGAGAACTAAAAGACATAAAGCATCAAGTTGCAGAAAAAGTAGTAGCCGGGATGTATGATTGGATTAAGTATCGCCAGGATTTGGTACAAGGTTTGATATTAAGTTATGAAGGCGATAGCAGCTTAGACGAAGTTTGTTTTACCTACGATCAAGCTTTAGCAACTTTTGTTTTTTTAAATCACGGAGAAATAGAAAGAGCTGAAAAAATTTTAGGTTTTTATCTTAAACAGATAAATCAGGGTAAAAAAATATACAATGCCTACTTTACCGACGGCGGAGTTTTTGAGTATGTGCTTCATAGCGGGCCTCAAGCTTGGATTGGCCTTGCGGCTTTAAACTATAGTAAAGAGGCAAAAAGCAAAAAATATATTAAAATTGCCAGAGAAGTGGCGGAGTTTCTGATTAAGATGCAAGACCAAGAGGGCGGTATCGTTGGCGGGCCAAAAGATAGCTGGTATTCTACAGAACATAACTTAGATGCCTATGCTTTTTTTAGGCTATTTTATAAGCAAACCGGAAAGAATAAATATAAAGAGGCTGCTGCCCAAATCAAGAGATGGATTTCTAGATATTCCTACACCAAGCATAAAACACCAATTAACAGAGGTAAAGGAGATTCTACTATAGCTACAGATACCTATACTTGGTCGGTGACAGCATTAGGGCCGGATACTTTATATTCAATGGGAATGGATCCCGAAGAGATTTTAGAATTTGCGGAAAAAAATTGTAAGGTAACTGTTAACTTTGAATATAACAACAGAGAAATAAAAGTTGAAGGTTTTGATTTTGCTAAAGCTAAACATTCGGCTCGCGGTGGTGTTGTCTCCGGCGAGTGGACTGCTCAGATGGTTTTAGCCTATGAGGTAATGGCTGATTATTTTAAACAAAAAGATTCAAAAAAATACCAAGAGTATTTAAGAAAAGCTTATTTTTATTCTAATCAATTACAAAAAATGACGATAACTTCCCCTTCTCGGGCCGGAAGAGGAGAGCCTTGCCTCCCCTATGCTTCCAGTCCTTATGTTGATACCGGCCATGGTTGGCGGACTCCCCGGGGAAGGCGAACCGGTTCCTTAGCTTCAACTGCTTATTTTCTTATAGCTTATAAGGGTTACAATCCTCTTAAGGGAGAATTTTTAGATGTCTCACTTAAAACAAAAAATGGAAAATAAACAGTTTAAATCCGGTTTTATAACAATTTTAGGCAGGCCCAATGTCGGTAAATCAACTTTGCTCAATGCTATCTTAGGCCAAAAGATTAGCATTGTTTCGCCTATTCCTCAAACCACTCGTTTTCAATTAAAAGGAATATTAAACCAGCCAAATTCTCAGATTGTATTTGTTGATACTCCCGGAATTCATCTTTTTAAAGAAAAATTTTCTTATCATCTTAATAAAGTTTCTTTAGCTTCGGTGGCAGAAATAGATTTAATTCTTTATGTGGTTGATGCCAACAGATTGCCGGGGGAAGAAGAAAGGAAAATAATGGATATAATAGCCCGGCAGAAAAACAAAGTAGTTATGATTTTCAATAAAAGCGATTTAGGCAGAAAATATATAAATAGTTACATAGAGCTATGGAAGGAAAAGGTAGAGGAGTTAGGAGGTCCGGATCCTTTGCTCTATTATATTCCTGTTTCTGCTAAAGAAAAAAAAGGGATAGAAGACCTAAAAAATATTTTAACTGAACTAATGCCAGAAGGACCAGCTTTCTATGATAAAGATACCCCAACTGATTTTCCTATTCAATATCGGGTTGCCGATATAATCAGAGAAAAACTTTTTCTAAAGACTAAACAGGAAATTCCTCATTCAGTTGCTGTTGAAGTAAAAGAAATCCAAGCCAAAGAAAGAAGTGTTTATATTCTAGCTCATATATATATTCAAAGAACTTCACAAAAAAGAATTATTATTGGCAAAGACGGAAAATTGCTTAAAGAAGTTGGGATCGAAGCTCGATCTGATCTAGAAAATATTTATAATAAAAAAGCTTATCTGGATTTATGGGTAAAAACAGAAAAAGATTGGCAAAATAATCGCAGAATTTTGCAGGATTTAGGTTATTGGATAGAATAAGGAGGTCGGTAATGGAAAAAGTTGATATATTAAAATTGATAAAAGAAAGACGTTCAGTTAGAAAGTTCCAGGATAAAGAAATTCCTATGCAAACTATAAAAGATTCATTAGAAGCAGCTCGTTGGGCTCCTTCCGGGCTTAATAACCAGCCCTGGAATTTTATGGTCTTAAACAAAGATAAAAAAGACTCTCTGGCAAAATACACAAAATTTGGCCGAGTTATAAAACAAGCTAATAAGTTAATTTTAGTTTTTCTCAATAAAAAAAAGTTATACAACTATGAAAAAGATTTAATGGCTATTGGAGCTGCTATTCAAAATATTCTTCTTTATCTTCAAGCTCAAAATTTAAGAAGCTGTTGGTTAGGTGAAATTATAAATCAAGCTAAAGAAGTTGAAAAGGAACTACAAATTCTACCCTACTTGGAGTTTGTTGCTGCTATTTCTGTAGGTTGGCCTAAAAATGAGCCTAAAACCAAAGAGCGCAGACCCTTAAAGGAACTAATTCTATCTACCTAAGGAGGGGACGTTTCCCTCGTTTATAACTCCTTGTAGCTGAATTAGTTATAAATGGGCATTTTCCGCTTCTCTTTCCTAACAAAAAAGCGAAATTATTTGCTTGACGAGAAAAAGAAAACTAGTAAAATTTTACTAGCTAAGAAGGTAAAACTATGCAAATAGCCGAAATATTAACTAAACAAAGCAAAAAATACTGCAAAAAACCAGCTTTTATCTGGAAAGATAATCCTGTTTCCTTTTCTCAATTAAAAGATAAAAGTTTCAGTATTGCTAACTATCTTCTCGAGTCAGGGCTGGGAAGCAACAAGAAAGTTGCAATTTATCTTCCCAATTTACCAGATGCAATTTTTACTATTTTTGGAGCTTTGTCTGCAGGAGGGGTTTTAGTTCCTCTTGATTATATGTTGACAGAGCCTGAAATTATAAATTTTATTAATCATTCTCAAGCGCAAGTTTTGGTTATTCAACCTAAAAAAGAAGTTGACTTAAACCAGATTAAAAGCCAATGTCCGAACTTAAAAAAAGTAATTATATCTGGATCAAACTCTAAAAACTTTACCTCTATTTCAGAAATTTTTGCCAAAAGTTCTTTCGAACCTCCTCAGAGTTTAGCTAAAGAAAAAGATGAGGCTGCAATATTTTATACTTCAGGCTCAACCGGCCATCCTAAGGGGGTAGTTTTAACTTATCAGAATTTGGAAAATCCAATCGAGGTTATCGATAACTATCTTACTGTTACTTCTGAAGATATATTTTTGTGTGGCGGAATACCTTTTTCTCACGTTGGCGGCCTAGATTTTATTTTGTTTATGCTTTATTTTGGTTTTACATTAGTTTTGATGGAAAGATTCCAGCCGTTAGAGTTTTTAAGAAATATTCAAAAACACAAAGTAACTTTATTTTGCGTGGTGCCGGCTATGTTTATGGCTATACTTTTTCTAAAAGAAGCAAAAAAATTTGACTTATCTTTTCTAAAATATGCTGTAGTTTTTGGAGCTCCATCTTCTCCAGCGGTATTAAGACGATTCCATAAGCTTTGCCCCAACGCTCAACTACGCAATGGGTGGGGGATGACCGAAACTTCTGCGCCTAATAGCTATTCGCCTCCCGATCAAAATAAACTATCTAGCATAGGTAGTTTTGATTTTAATATGGAAGCAAAAATAGTTAATAGCCAAGGCAACCAGGTAAGCGATGGCAATAAAGGCGAACTCTGGGTTCGCGGCAAAGGTATTATGAAAGGTTATTACAAGGAGCCGGAATTAACCAAACAGGTATTAACCGAAGACGGATGGTTAAAAACCGGAGATATTGCTTATCGAGACAAAGAAGGTTTTTTCTATATAGCCGGCAGAATTAAAGAGATGATAAAAGTGGCTGGAGAGATTGTTTTTTCTCCGGAGGTAGAAGAAGTTATCCAGAAATTTCCCGGTGTAGTTGAGGTGGCTGTTGTTGGCAAAGAGGATAAGTTGAGGGGGGAAGTTCCCAAGGCTTTTTTAGTAGTAGAGGAACCGGATAAGTTTGACAACCAGAAACTTAGAGATTTTTTAAAACAGAGCCTAGCTCACTTTAAAATCCCTCAAAGTTTTGAATTGCGCCAAAAACTACCTAAAAATAGAACCGGAAAGATAGACAAGCCAAGCTTAAAAGAAACTATAAAATTATCTTAAAGCAAGGAGGACAAATTAACCTATGATGCAGCGAGAAACACATATGAGCCCACAGGATCTATTAGATTCATTACAGTTTAGAAAAGGGGATTTTGGTAAAATTGCTTTAGTCAGTGGACAAAAACAGAGAGCTCAACTATGCCTAAAACATATGGAAAACCCGGTTAAAAATTTTACTTTTTTAGGTTATACTTTTTGGACAGGTAGCTATAAAGGTAAAAAAGTTACAGTAGGTAACGGAGGTTTTTATGCTCCGGATTCTGCCTTTGTCACAGAACTGCTTGCTGTCGGAGGGGTTGATGTTTTTATTCGGTTAGGTTCTTGTGGAGCCTTAAGAGAAGATATTGGAGTAGGAGACTATATTTTAGCTGATCAAGCCATCAGGGGTGATGGTGCAACTAAATATTATGTAGATGATGATTTTGTTCCCAAGGCAGATGAATCCATTAGTTCAACCATTCAAAAGATAGCTTCTCAAAATTGTCCGGTTCATCAAGGTCCGGTCTGGACAACCGATGCTCTTTTTAAAGAAACAAAAGATATAGTTAACTCCTATATTAAAAAAGGGGCTATCGGAGTTGATATGGTAACATCTCCATTTTTAACTCTGGCAAATCTTTATAAAAGAAAAACAGCTGCTATACTTTCAGTTTCTGATAATGTAATTACCGGGGAGTTAGGGTTTAATAACTATAAGTTTTTTGAAAGTCAGTTGAAGATGATTGAGGTAGCTTTTAAAACAATCGAAAACCTACAAGGAGAGTAAATGGAAATAGAATGGGATAGTTCAGCTAAAAATACCTTTGATAAAGTTATCCAGTCTTTGCCTCAGTTTCACAGAACAATCGCAGAAAAGCTGGTATATCAAAAAGCAAAAGATTTAGCTGCTTCTCGCAAGTCGTCGCTTGTTGAAGACCAAGATCTAATTCAGGCTTTTTTTCAGGAGGTTCCGCCTGCTTTTTATGAAATGATGAAAAGGTTGTTTGACCATCTTAATATCGATTATTCAAAATACATAGAAAAATAGGTAAAATTATGCAAATAGCAGTTTTAGGTTGTGGTGCAATTGGAGGTTTATTCTTAGGCCATCTCTCTAAAGAATCAAAAGATGTTTTAGGAGTAGTTCGAAACTATCAACTGGATTCTTTAGAAAAGGAAGGGTTGATAGTTAAAGAAGAAAACAAAGAAGAAAAAGTTAATGTTAAATTTAATATTAAATTAACAAAACCGGTAGATTTGGCTATTTTTGCTACTAAAACCAATAATTTAGAAGAAATAACAAAGGAAAATATTGATTATCTACAAGATGCAGTGGTAGTATCGGCCCAAAATGGCCTAAGAGCAGAAAATATTTTAAGTAAGTTTTTTCCGCCTGAAAAAATCATAACCACCATTGTAATGTTTGGAGCAACTTTTTATCCGCCGAATAAAGTTGTTTCTAACTTTTCCGGAAATCTTATTATGGGAAATATTTTTGGTAAACAAGTAATTAAGGAAAAAGAAGTAAAACAAGTTTTAGAAAGTTCCTTTAATTTGAAAGTTTTAAAAAATATCAAAGGAGCCAAATATCTTAAACTGTTTATAAATCTTAACAATTGTATACCGGCTATATTAGGGAAGACAATGCAGGAATCTTTTGCAAACTTAGAGATTGCTAAGTTGGCTATTAAATTAAACAGAGAAGCTTATCAGCTTGTTAAGCAGGCTGGTATTAACTTAGAAAGTTTACCTAACTATCCTAAAGAGCGAATTGAGAGTTTAACTTCAATGCCTATCGAAGATGCCAGTCAACTTTTTTCAAAAATAATGACTAATTTAAGTAGAGAACCTTTATATGGCTCTATACTCCAAAGTATAAAAAGGAATAAACCTTCAGAGATTGACTACATAAACGGAGAAGTTGTGAGGTTAGCAAAAAATAATAGTTGGCAAGCACCTTTAAATGAAAAGATAGTTAATTTAGTTCATAGAGTTGAAAAGGAAGGATTTTTATCAGAAGATGAGTTGTTGTCAAAAATTAAAGGAGTAGGAGATGAAAAATAAAAGTGAAAATTATTTATTAGCTAATTGTGCTGATATTAAAACTCCGTTTCCAAGGTTAAAGGTAACTTGTACCGGGGTTTTTGGTGAGTGTTATCATGGTTATGAAGTAGGAGATGAATTAATTTTAGGAGATTTCACTCATCCTCCTAAGCATTTTTGTCTTGGACTCGCGCATTCACTTTTTCCGCCTGCTTATGCTTTAAGTTTTGGGGCCAGGTTTCCTTTTATGGAAAACCAAAAGTCATTAAAGGTTACTTGTCCTGACGGAGGAAAGGCTGAGTTTTTAGTTGAACTGTTGGACAAAGATGGCAAGGTCCAATTTATTCCTAAAGACCCCAATCATAAAGGGCCTAATCCTAAAAAGATGGAAGTAGAAGTAGTTAAAGCAAAAGGAAGATGTGCTTATAAATATAAAGTTGGCGATAAGTGGGATATAGAAGGGCTTAAGTGTATTCCAGGATTTTGCGGAGCAGCTTGGCATACGCTTTTTCCGGCAGCTTTTGCCCTAAACTTTGGAGCCAGGTTTTCTTTTATGGAAGATAAAAACTCTATAGACACAGTGACTTGTCCAGACGGCGGCAATATTGTTTTTAAAGTAAGAAGAAAAGAAAAATAAATATGTAGGGGCTGGGCTTGTCCCAGCCCATTATGAATCAAGGAGTATCAACAATGCGCAGAGTAGTAGTTACAGGTATTGGCGTAATATCAGCTGCAGGAGAAGAAAAGCAAGAGTTTTACAATAATCTGATTGAAGGTAAACCTTGCATAGAAAAAGTAGAAAACTTTGATGTCAGTTTATTTAATTCAAAAATTGCTTCTCAAGACTTGAATTTTGATCCTAAAAATTTTGGCATAGAAGATCCGCATCGAATGGATCGTTATGTTCAGTTTGGCTTGGCTTCTGCAAAACGGGCGGTTGAAGATGCAAAGTTAGATTTCTCAACTTTAGATTTAAGAAAGACAGGGGTTATTTTAGCTAATGCTATTTGCGGGACCCGCTTTATGGAAGAAGAATTTTTGCTAGTTACTGATTGGGGCAAAAATCCAATTGATCCCAGAAAGGGGAGGCCATATCTTTATGATGCTGCAATGTTTAACACCCCCAGCGCTGAGATTTCTGCCTCTTTTGGCACTCAAGGAATAAATACAACAATCTCTACCGGTTGTACTGCTGGAACTGATTCGTTAGGCTTTGCTTATGAACTAATTAAAGATGGCAGGCAAGATTTAGTTATATCCGGCGCCAGTGAAGCACCGATTACTCCAGTTACTTTTGGTGCTTTTGATGTAGTTAATGTCTTGGCTAAAGAAAATGATCAACCTCATAAATCAAGCCGGCCCTTTGATAATAAACGCAATGGGTTTGTAATTTCCGAAGGAGCTGGAATTTTAATTGTTGAAGAGCTTGAACATGCCAAAAAAAGAGGAGCTCATATCTATGCAGAAATTAAAGGTTTTGGGACTACTTGCAATGCTTATCATATGACTGATTTACCCCCGGATGGACGCCCTATGGCGCTTTCGATGGAACAAGCTATAAAAGAGTCTGGGGTAAAAAAAGAAGAAATTGCCTATATTAATGCTCATGGATCCTCAACCCGTCAAAACGATATTTTTGAAACTGACGCTTATAAAAAAGTTTTTGGTGAGCTTGCTTATGATATTCCAATCAGTTCAATTAAATCTATGATTGGTCATCCTTTGGCTGCAGCTAATGCGGTTGAGAGTGTTTTGTGTTGTATGGTTTTTGAAAAAGGTTATCTTCCCCCTACAATCAACCAGGAAGAAAAAGATCCAAAATGTGACCTAAACTACATTCCCAATAAAAAGATGAAATTAATGCCAGAATATATATTAAAAACAAGTAGCGGCTTCTCAGGTATTCATTCGGCTATTGTGTTTAAAAAATGGAGATAAATAATAAGGAGTTTTATAAATGAAGGAAAAAATTGCCATAACAGGGTCAGGGGTGGTTTCTCCTTGTGGTTTAAAAAAAGAAACTTTTTGGGCTAATTTAAAAAAAGGAGAATCTTTTATAGAAGAAGTAAAAAGATTTGATTCAAAGAATTACCCTTCACATATTGCTGGACAGGTAAGCCAACTTGATTATTATACTCACCTTTCTAAAAGATTGACAAAAAAGATTGATATTTTTTCTCATATGGCTCTTGTTTCTTCAGAACAGGCGATAGTAGATTCACAGATGAAGCTAGATGATATCGATAAAGAAAGGGTTGGAGTATTTATGGGCAATGCTTTGGGGGGTTGGCTTTTTGCTGAAACTGAACTAAGGGATATGTATATTGAAGGCAGAGACGGTATCTCTCCTTATATGGCATCAGCTTGGTTTCCGGCTGCACCTCAAGGCCAAATTACCATCTATTACGGTTTTAAAGGTTACAGTAAAACTACAGTTTCTGATAAAGCTTCATCGGCTCTAGCCTTATGGTATGGAGCAAAAACAATTAGAGAAAAGAAGAATGATTATGTATTAGCCGGCGGCATGGAGGCACCAATTACTCCTTATGCCTTATTATCTGCTAATTGCCGGGGCGATCTGTCAAAAAATAATAGCCGGCCGAAAGAAGCTTATAAGCCTTATGATTTATACCGAGACGGTTTAGTTTTAGCTGAAGGCTCAGGTACGGTTGTCTTAGAAAGCAAAACTCAAGCCCAGAAGAGAAAGGTTCCAATTTATGGTTATCTAGAAGGTATAGGTTTTTCTTCTGATGGTTACCACTACACAAGATATCGGCCTACTCCGGAAAATCTAGAATATGCTATAAAAGAGTGCCTAAAAGATGCTGGCTGGCAAAAAAAAGACGTCGACTATATCTGTCTTGATGCCGAAGCTACTGAAATAGGAGACTATCTTGAAACAGTTGCTTTGAAAAATGTTTTTGCAAACAAAATAAAAGATATAGCCTTAAGTGCTCCTAAAAGTATCTATGGTAATCTACTTGGGGCTCAAACTGCCTTGGATTTAATCACTACTTTATTTTCCATGAAAAATAGCACTGTCCTTCCTACGATAAACTATTCGATGAAGGATCCATATTGTGACCTAAATTATACGCCGAATAAACCAGTAGAAAGAGAAATTAACAAGGCGCTTATCATTTCAAGAGGAAGAGGCGGAATAAATATAGTATTAGCAGTAGAAAAGGAGGGAAGATGAACTTAAAAGATGAAGTAAAAAAAGTGATTGCAGAAACCTTAGAGGTAGGCGAAGAAGAAGTTGTTGACGGGAAGAATTTATATGAATCAATTGGTGTTGATTCAACCGAGATGGTAGAGGTTTGTGTAGCTTTAGGGAAACATTTCGAGACAAAAATTCAAGCTAATGAGGTTACCAAGAACTCAACGCCGGAAGATATAGTAAAAATAGTTGAGCAAAAAAAGGGTAGCTGATAACTATGAATTTAATAGATTTAAGTTTACCAATTGATGATCAAGCTTTTGAGGTGCATCCTTTAAAAATTGAACGTACCTCCCATAAAGAAGGGATAGAAAAGGTAAATAAGGTGATAATGTCCAGGACTCCTGAAGGGAAGAAAAACTATCAGGATGGTAAAAGAATAATAAAAAAAGAGCAGTTACCCGGGGGAGAATTTTTATCACTGGAGATGGTTTACTCGTCGGTGCACAGCGGAACTCATATGGACTATTCTTTTCATTATGGCAGTAGTTCCGAAGGCAGGCCTTCTAAGACTGCCGACCAAATTCCTTTAGAGTTGTGCTACAAAGATGCTGTAAAGTTAGATTTGACTTACAAGAAAAAGGAAGAGGTAATAACGGAAAAGGATATAAAAGAAGCTTTAGAAAAAATAAATTATAAACTAAAGCCTTTAGATATAGTTTTGCTTTATACCGGTTCTGATAAATTATTCGGTGGCCCAGGCTACTTTTCTGATTATCCTGGCGTGGATATATCAGCGATAGACTACCTGTTAGATCAAGGGATAAAAATGTTTGGGGTTGATACTATGGGTATTGATCGGCCTTATAAATTTATGATGAAAGATTTTCTAGAAAAAGATGATCCTAAGTTTTTATGGCCGGCTCATTTTCACGGCCGAAAAAGAGAGTTTATCCATATTGAGAGATTAGCTAATTTAGGGAAGTTGCCCGATTACGGATTTAAGGTTATTTGTTTTCCAGTTAGAATCAGAAAAACTGGTGCTGCCTGGGCAAGAGCAGTGGGAGTAATTGATAATTAGCAGTAAACGTAATTTTATTGTAGTTAAGGCAAAATTTATTGTCATTACGAGGCAGGAAGCGATTCCGGTGTCATTGCGAGGAACGAAGTGACGAAGCAATCTCTAACAGGTATAATAGAGATTGCTTCAGTCGTCCCTTCGGGACTCCCTCGCAATGACGTTGCGGGAAGATTGCTTCGGCTCCGCCTCGCAATGACTAATAGTTTAGAGTTTAGGGTTTTAAACGAAAAGAGGAGGTTACCATGGGACATACCGTAAATTCAGTTGTAATTGATGCACCTTATGATAAGGTTTTTGAAATCAGTAATGATATTTCACGTTGGAAAGACCTATTTGATGAGTATACGGGATCTGAGGTTTTAGAAAAAGAAGCAAACAAAATTATTTTTCAGCTTACTCATCAAAATGGAAATAGTTGGAAGTCATATCGGCTTTTATTTAAAGAAAATAAGTTTGCTTATGCCGAAAAGCTAGATCCAAAGTTTCCTTTTGAATATATGAAAATAATTTGGCTTTATCGCCATCTTCCTGATGGGGTTGAGATGACTTGGATTCAAGATTTTACTATGGATAAAGATGCGAAATTTGATGATCCAAAGGCAGAAGAAATCATAAATCAACATTCACAGAAAAACTTAAAGAATTTTAAAGAGCAGATAGAAAAAGAAAAATAAAAATGCTAAAAACACACAGACGGACATTCTTTTTTTTAGCTAGCCTGGCTTTTATTCTTTCCTTTAGCGTTCAGGCTACAGCAGCGCTTTTACCTACCTTAGCAGAATATTTCAATCAAGATCCGGTTAAGGTAGGTAAGTTGATTTGGATTTATATGCTTCCTTATGGGTTATGTGCTTTAATTTGGAGCCCGTTAAGCAGAAAGTTTTCTCTAAAGAATATTCTTCTTTTTTGCTTAGCATTTTTTTCTCTTTCGGCTTTGGTGGTTGCTTTTTCATTTAATTTATTAGCTGCTTTTTTAGGCCGGCTAGGCATGGGGATATTTGGTTCGGCTCTAATTCCATTAAGTTTAATCACTATTGGTAAAGAGTGTAACAGCAAAGAGCGGCCTAAGCATGTTGGTTTATTTTTTTCAATTGGTTTCGGCTCAGGCCTTTTTGGAGTTTTTTTAAGCGGAATCTTGCCCTGGAGATTTATCTACGGAATCCCTGCTTGTTTAGGTATAGCAGCTTTACTTTTTGGCCTAAGGTATCTAGACAGTCATGATTATCGCGGTAAGTTTAAGATCAGTTATCTTACTACATTTAAAGACAAAAGCGCCCTAAAGCTCTTTTCTTTTATTTTTATCTTAAGTTTTCTTTATCACAGCATTCATCAATGGTTAGGGGTGTATTTAGCCCAAAAATATTCTTTTAGTCAATTTTTAATAAGTTTTACCTTAACTATTTCAGCAATAGCTGCAATTTTTTCTGAAAGTATTGGCGGTTTTTTATCGGCTCGTTTTGGTTCCTCTAATATTGCTTCATTGGGGCTTTTGAGTATGTTTTTATTTTTGATTTTTTCTTTAACTATTGGCATACCGCAGGCAATATTTTTTCTTATTATTTTCTGGGGTATGGGCTGGGCCTTTAACCATGTGGGGTTGTCATCATACCTAACTGGACTTCCCGATGAATACTTACGTGATGCGTCCAGCTTAAACAGTTCCTTAAGGTTTATTTCGGGAGGCCTCGGGACTTATTTTGGCGGAAAGATTATTTCTAAGGTAGGATTTTCAACCCACTTTATATCCGTGGGGGTTTTAATTTTAATAGTGGCAGCTTTGATTAAAAAAACTTTAGTAGTTAGTAACGCGAATGAACATGGATTTAATTAATGAAAAGAAATTTTACTTGTCATTACGAGGAGCGTAAGCGACGAAGTAATCTCTAATAAGCATGATAGAGATTGCTTCGTCTTTGACAAGAAAGCCATTGAAATATACGGTTGTCAAAGACTCGCAATGACGAAGTAGAAAGAGCATTGGTGACAATATTCGCTAAAAATTAAGGAGGAGAATATGGGTAACTTAGAAGGAAGTGTTGCAATCATTACCGGTGCTACAGGGGGTATCGGTAAAGATATAGTTAAAAGTTTAGTTGATAAAAAGATAAAACTTGTCTTGGCTGGGCGCCGGGAGGAAAAATTAAATGCTATCTGCCAAGAATTTTTAAAAGATTCAGAGATAGTTCCAGTTAGATGTGATGTCACAAAAAAGAAAGACTTGGAAAATTTAGTTAATAAAGCAAAAGATAAATTTGGCAAAATTGATATTCTAATTAATGGGGCTGGAGTATCAAGCCAGCATCCTTTTTGGAACCAGCCCACAGAAGATATAGAAAAGATTATCTGGACCAACTATTATAGTTATGTAATGTTGTCGCGGCTGGTGGTGCCAATCATGAAAAAAAATAATTTTGGCCATATTGTAAATATTACTTCTGGTTCGGTAATGGTTGATCCGCCGCCAAGAAATTTTATTGTCTACACGTCGCTGAAGGTAGCCTTACGTAGCTTTGCTAAAGGCCTTTTTTGGGAGATGCGCGATTCTGGAATAAAGGTTACTTCTATTTTTCCCGGTGTAACCCGCACTCCTTTGACTGGCAAATTAAAAAATGTTTCAAAAGAACGTCTTATTGAACCAAAGGCTGTAGCTGATACGGTAGCCTTTGCTTTGGGGCAGTCGTTAAATGTTTGTCCGATTGAACTGGCCGTAATAAACCAGCAAACGCCTTGGACAAAACCGGTTATTCCATTTAAACAGGATCACCCTGATAAGTAAATATTAAAAATGTAGGGGCCGGGTTTATCCCGGCCCGATACAAAGGAGGAAAAATGAAGGTATTATTTGTAACACCTAAAACTGGTGCTTGGGCAACTCACGGCAAACACTTAGGCCCTAATCAGCTGTATGCTCAATGGGCGGCATTTATTAGAGAAAAAGGATTTAAAGATCTAGAGGTACTTGATTGCCGGGCTCATCAGATAGAGATGGATCAGATGATTGATAAAGTAAAAGAAAAAAATCCTGAAGTAGTGGTTATCGGAGACATGCTTCATTCTTATGGAGGATTTGGGATTATCCACTATTTTTTAGAAACTGCTCAGAAAATCAAAGAAGTTTTACCAAAGGTAAAAATTGTTTTTGGCGGCCTTTGGTTTTCATCGATGCCTAAGTATAGTTTAGATAAATATCCTTTTATTGACTATGTTGTTATGGCCGAGGAAGAAGCTTTTTCTGAGTTGCTTTCTCGTATAGATAAAGGAGAAACTGTTGACGATATTGCCGGAGTTGCTTATCGTAAAGATGGTAAATCCGTACTTGGGCCCCACAAAGTGCTAAGGCAAAATTTGGATTCACTTCCTTTGCCGGCTTATGATCTATTTCCTATGGAAAAATATGTGGGCCATACCTATTGGAAGCCATTTGTGGAAATGGTGACCTCCCGCGGTTGTCCTTCAGCCTGCACTTTTTGTTATGAGTGGGACCAATATGACCCCAGGCATCCTGAAGATTTCTTGAGTTGGAGGGCTAAATCACCAGAGAGAGTAATCGAGGAGTTAGAACTTCTTCACCATGAATATGGAGTTAAAGTTGTTGTAATCCAAGATGATAACTTTAATGTTAATCCGCAAAGAGTTGAAAAATTTTGTAAAATGAAACTTGCCAAAGAAAATCCAATTAAGTGGGTTTCGTTAGGCAGAGCGATTGATTGGACTAACTGTGAAAAGATCTTACCGCTTATGAAAGAATCAGGTTTATTTATGGGAGTTTTTGGAATCGAGGTGACTACCAAAGAAGAGTTAAAACAAATTGCAAAAGGAATTACCATCGACCAAATAAAGAAAACAATTGATATATTAAGAAGCCAAGATATAGCTATTGTTGCTGATATTATGATGGGGTTTGATCAGGACACAGAGGCTAAAATTAAAAGCCGGTATGAGTTTACCGATGAGGTTGATCCCGATATTCTTTGGATAGGATATGTAACCCCTGCGCCTAATTCACCTATTTGGCGTCAAAGGGTTAAACGCGGGGAGTTAAATCCTGAAACAATAGATTTCCTAAAATGGGATTTTCTTCATCCAGTTATGCCGACTAAACATTTATCCGTAGAAGATTATGGAAGATTAGGTTCATGGTGCATGCGTGAATTTTACTCAAAACCAGGCAGAATTCAACGGATAATGACCAGTAACTTTGACCAGTTAGCCAAACTTTGTTTTCAAGATGTTATGAAGGGCGTAACCAAGTGGGAAGAAGGCGCAGTAAAAGGCGAAAAACACGTCTAGTGTCAGGCTAAGAACGTTCCGACTGACGATAGACGACAGACGATGATTTTATTCGTCCTTTCGTCCATCTTCCTTCGTCCCTCGGAACAAGGATAACCTAGATGATTATGATAAACGATGCACACATTCACTTTATTCCAAAAGAGATCTCTGAACAGACTTCTTTTTATAAAGGCATTTGGGCTGACAAAAGTAAACTTTTTTCTTATCTTGAGCAAAACAATATTGAAAAAGCTTTAGTCACTTATCCTTCTACAGATGCTCATCTTCAGCTCGGCTATAAAAAGATTTGTCAAATTTACAATAAAGCTCAAGAAGAATTAATCAGAGAAAATCCCAAAATAGTTGCAGCCGGCTTAGTTGATCTAGAACAGAAAGAGCAAATATTTAAACAAGTCAAAAATTTATCAGAAAGGGGATTTAGGGCCCTAAATCTTTCTTCAAGCTACCAAGGTAAGTTTTTAGTAGAGGAGTTAATCCCTTTGTTTAGAGCGGCTCAAGAGTTTAAACTGCCGATATTTGTTCATCCCCAAACAATTAATCCAATTGGTTTCCAAAGGGTAGGTGATCCGCTTCTTATGCCGGTCTTAGAATATAGCTTTGATTCATCGATGTTTATGGGCTTACTTATGACCAAAGGAATATTACAGAAGTTTGAGGTTGATTTTATATTTTCTTCATTAGGAGGAATAATACCTTTTTTAAAAAATAGATTTGACCGTGTTTATACAATGTTGAGAAAAAGAGAGATAGTTAAAGACTTGGGAGATCTCCCCTCAAAAATTTTAAAAAAAGTTTATGTAGATAGTTCAGGTGCAAGTTTTGAAAATATTAAGATGGCTCTTGATTTTTTTGGCCCTGATCATATTCTTTGGGGCTCGGACTATCCGGTTTGTGGAAATTTACAGGATAGTCTAAAAAGGCTGGATGAGTTGGGAGGAGAACTGAAGAATAAAATTATATCAAAAAACTTTTCAAAATTATTTAATTTATGAATTTAAAATTTTCACCTTTATTTTGGCCGGTTAAGTTAAAAAAAGACTATCTTTTAGTTTTAGATGAAACTAAACTACCTAAAAAAACTACCTACTTAAAAATTAAAAACTACCGGCAAGCAGCTTCAGCAATAAAAACTATGAAGACAAGAGCTGTCGGTCAAGTTTTACTGGTTCTTTATACTTTTATAATTACCTATCGCAGATATAAAGGGAAAAGAACCTTGGATTATAAAATAAAACAAGCAGCCGAAGCTTTTAACTTGGCCCGGCCCACTTTATCTTTTAACTATTTAACCGATATGGTCCTAGCTTGGCAAGCAGCAGGCTTTTCTCTTGAAGAAAAGATTCTCGGATTTTTAAAAATGTTAAAAGAAAAACGCACCAATCAGGCCCAAGAAGTTAGTCAGTTAATTGATTCAAAAGATACTATTTTAACTCATTGCAATTTAAGCGGGCTTATTCCTTTGATTGGCAGTTTTTGCTGCAATCAGGGTAAAACTGTTAGTTTTTTTGTTACAGAAACACGTCCTTACCTTCAAGGAGTTCGGCTAACGGCGTGGGAACTGTCGAAAGGAGGTTTTGAAACAACAGTTATTTGCGATAATATGGTAGCGCAAGTCATGAAGGAAGGGAAAATAAAAAAAATAGTGGTCGGCGCAGATAATTTAGCCAAAAACGGCGATATCGCCAATAAAGTAGGAACATACCAGATAGCTTTATTGGCCAGGCAATTTAAGATTCCTTTTTATGTAGTTTGTCCTCCTAGTTCTAAGGTTGAGAGAGGAGAAGATATTAAAATTGAGATAAGGCCAGACAAGGAGTTATTTAAAATAGGAGCTCAAACCATTGCTCCTCCCGGGATAAAAGGTTACTACCCGGCTTTTGATATTACTCCAAATAATTTAATTACCAAACATATCTATATGGGGGTTTAGATGTTTAATCAAGAAAAAAAATTAGCAAAAAAAATTGTCAATATTGGCAGACGTCTTTATCAAAGGAACCTTGCTGTTGCAAGTTCAGGAAATATCAGCCTCAAATTATCTGACCAAACGATTCTTATTACCGGGGCCCAAACTCAATTAGCCGACCTGCAATTTTCTGATATTGTAAAAGTAAATATTACAAATAATAAAACAGAAAGCCAAACTGCTCCTTCTTCAGAACTTCCCCTGCATAGTTTAGTTTATAAAAACTTTAAAACAAAAGTAGTTTTGCATTGCCACCCGCCCTTGATTAACGGTTACTTTGCGGTTAACCAAAAGCTAGAGGCACTCAGTTTTGAAACCAGGTTTTATTTAGGCGATGTTCCGGTAGTAAAACAAGATACCCCTACAGTCACAAATCCAGAAGAAGTTGTTGAAGCCTTAAAGTTGTCAAATATTGCAGTTTTGAAAAATCATGGGGTGATCGCTATAGCTGATGATTTTCTTAAAGCCCTGGCTTTGGTAGAAACTTTAGAGGAAGCAATTAAGAGTTTGCTTGTCGCCGAAATCTTCAAAAACCAAGGTGACCGCGGGGGTCACCTGAAGGGCCCCCGTCATTGCGAGGGGCCGAAGGCCCCGAAGCAATCTCGCAACAGTCCCAAAGCCTATCCTATGTTTTCAAAAGGTCACATCAAAGCAATAGTTGATTTAGTTAACCAAGATGATTTTATTTCAGCTAAAGGTAAAGAACTTGACCTAACAGTTGAATTAGCTATTAAGCTTTCCGGCTCGGATAAAGCTTATAAATTTATTTGGGACAAGGGAAAAATAAAAAAGCTTAAATTTGGCACAGAAGCTCCTTTTGTGATTTCTGCTCCAGCTGATATCTGGAAGGAAGTTTTCTTAGGTCATCTTGATCCTTTTGTTGCAGTTACCCAAGGTAAAATGAATTTAGAAGGCCAGCTAGGCCAGTTATCCAAATGGTACGTTCCTTTTTCAAGATTATTTGAAATATTTAAACAGGTAAAATTTAAAGATAAATAACAAAGTAGGGGCTGGGCTTGCCCAGCCCTAAAAACAGAGGATGAAAACAGATTTAAATAATATGGATAATTACAGTTCTTTTATAAACGGAGAATTTAGAAAGGGTAAAGAAAAAAAAGAAATAATTAATCCTTCCAAGGGAAAAGCTATGGCTTCAGTTTTTCTGGCTTCTTCTGACGATATAAACTACGCAGTTGAATCAGCCCGTCTTGCTTTTGACCAAGGCCCCTGGGCTGAATTTAGCCTAGCTCAGAGAAAAGATATACTGATAAAACTGTCTAAAGCTGTACTTGCCAAGGCAAAGGAGTTGGCTGAGCTAGAAAGCCTTAATGCCGGCAAACCAATAAAAGAGACAACTTTTATGGATATCCCTTCTAGCGCAGCCAGTTTTAGATATTTTGCCAGCAACTTAGAAAATTTTTTACAAGAAGAAAAGATAAATATTGATAGCCAAATTGCTCAAGCAAAAGGAGAGTTAATCCGAGAGCCGAGAGGGGTTGTGGTATTAATTTCTCCCTGGAACTACCCTCTTTTAATTGCTTGCTGGAAACTGGCTCAAAGTTTGGCCGCAGGTAATACTGTTATTTTAAAGCCATCTACTCTTACCCCTTTGACTGTTTTGGAGTTGGCAAAAATAGCTAAAGAAGTTGGTTTGCCTAAAGGGGTATTAAATGTCTTAGTTGCTAAAGGGGGCCAAACCGGTAAAGTTTTGTGTACTCATAAAGATGTTGATATGGTCTCCTTTACTGGCTCTAACCCTGTCGGCAAAGAAATTATCAAATACTCGTCAGAGAATATAAAAAAGACTATTATGGAACTAGGCGGAAAGTCGGCCAGCCTTGTTTTAGAAGATGCAGATATAAATCTGGCAGTAAATGGGTGTCTTTGCTCGGTATTTTTAAATCAGGGCCAGATGTGTACGGCTACTTCACGAATTCTTATCCATAAAGATGTATACGATCAATTTATAGAAAAGTTAAAGAAACGTACCGAAAAAATTAAACTGGGAAGTTCGCTTGATTTTCAAACCCAGATGGGCCCGCTTATATCTTTAAACCAAAGAGATAAAGTTATTTCTTTTATCGATAAGGCAAAAAAAGAAGGCCTAAATATAGTTACCGGAGGTAAAATTCCCGAGGATAAAGGCCTAGAGGCAGGATTTTTCTTTGAACCAACCTTGATTGAAGGAGTGCCTTTAGAATCAGTTCTTTTTCAAAAAGAAATTTTTGGGCCGGTTGCTACCTTGACTAAAGTTTCCTCAACGGAGGAGGCAATTCATTTTGCCAATAGTTCTGAATTTGGGCTTGCAGCTTGTATTTGGACTAAAGATAAAGAAAAAGCTAAAAGAGTAGCTAAAAAGATTTCTGCCGGAGCTATCTGGATAAATACCTATGGCATGTTTTTTGACCAGCTTCCTTTTGGTGGATTTAAAAAAAGCGGCTTTGGAAAAGAGTTAGGTAAAGCTGGTTTTTATGAGTATACTCGCCTGAAAAATGTTATCACCGACCAAAGCAAAGATGCAAAACCATTAGTCAGTTACTGGTATGGCTTCTAAAAACCCCCTTTTTCACACCGCGTAGGTGTGATATCACACCTACGCGGTGTGATGACGGGTGGAAATTGGTTTTATTATGGAATGTATATACAATCTTAGTTTAAAGGAATTACAAGAAAAATTAAGTCCAAAAGGGTTTAGCTCGTATTCGGCAAAACAGATTTTTGGCTGGATATACAAAGAAAAAATCCAAGATTTTTCTCTTATGACTAACATCGCCAAAAATAAGCGGAAAAATTTAGAAGATATTTTTTCTTTTCTAAATTTCAAAATATTAAAAGAACAAAGGTCAAAAGATGGAACCGAAAAATATTTGTTTCAATTAGCTGATCAAGAAACTATAGAGACAGTGTTGATTCCTGAAAAACAAAGAAATACTTTATGTGTTTCAACCCAAGTTGGCTGTAGGTTTAATTGTAGATTCTGTGCCAGCAAAATTGGAGGATTTATAAGAAATCTAAACCCTGCAGAGATTGTTAATCAATATCTTCAGCCATCAAGCCAAAATAAAATAACCAATATTGTTTTTATGGGTATCGGTGAGCCTTTAGATAATTTCAAAAATGTAGTTAAAGCAATTAAAATATTAACAGAGCCGGCTGGAATAAACTTTACCAAAAAAAGAATTTCTATTTCAACCTGTGGTTTATCTGATAAGATTAAAAAAATAGCTGAGCTGGATTTAGGCATTAAGCTTTCGATTTCTTTGCATGCGGCCTTAGATGAAAAAAGAAATAAGCTAATGCCGGTAAATAAGATTTATCCTTTATCAGATTTAGTTGAAGCTATAAAATATTATAATCACCGGCAAAAATATCCGCCTACCTTTGAATATATATTGTTGGCTGATTTTAATCTAGGTGATTCAGACGCTAGGCGATTGGCGAAATTAGTTAAAACTACCGGAGCAAAGTTAAACTTAATACCTTATAATTCTACTGGAACAACTCTGAGGCCGCCAGATCTTGAAAAAATAGATAATTTCAAAAAAAGATTGAAAAAGGAAAATATTATATTTACACTAAGAAGAGAACGTGGTTCTGACATTAAGGCCGCTTGCGGGCAACTGCGCAGTTTTTCTCTAGGAGATACAAGTGACTATAAATAAACCAACTATACGTTTTCTATTATTAGTTGCTCTGATTATTTTATTAATATCTCTAGGCCAATTTTTCTCGATCGGACAAAAAGAGGTTAGTAGTTTTTTTCAGCAGTTTTGTCTGCCGTGGGCTTCTGTTTTGTTTATTTTTCTTTATATAGTAGGAACCTTTTTTATTTGGTATCTAAAAGACCCCTTAAAGATAATAGGGGCTCTTTTGTTCGGAGCATACCTTAGTACCTTTTTTATATACTTGGCTGAAATTGTAAATGCTTATATCTTTTTTAAGATTAGCAAATCTGGTGGGGAAGCTTTTCTCGAGAAAAAATTAAAGGGGAAATCTAAAAAGGTATATGAAAAAATCGGCAATCTTAATTTAGGCTGGATTTTTTTAGTTCGGGCGGTTCCTCTTATTCCCTATCGAGTTCTAGATTTAGGTTTTGGCTTAACTAAGTTGTCTTTTCGAAAGTATTTGCTGGTGGTGCTTTTGGCTTCTTTGCCGCGGATATTTTGGATTCAATTTATTTTAGCTTCGATGAAAGGTTTTTCTTTTCAAAAAGCAGCTGGTTACTTTTTAGAAAACAAATTAATTTTTTTAGTAAGTATAATTTATTTTATCTTTACTTTAATTGTTGCGTTTATTCTCCGTAGAAAAATGAAATAATCTTATGAATAAAATAATTTATAAACTACCACATGAATTTATTAAACGGCTCAAAAAAATCTACTCTAAAGAGTTTCCGGCTGTTTCAGAAACTTTTCTTCACCGAAAAACACCTTCTTTTAGAATAAACTACTTAAAAACTGATTTAACTTCACTGCGCCGGAATTTGCAAAAAGAGAATATAAAGTTTAAAGAACTGTCTTTTCCTCAAGGAGCTTATCTTTTAAAATCTCCTTTGCGAAAACTACAAAATACAGCTATATACCAACAAGGCCATCTTTATGTTCAAAATTTATCTAGTATGCTACCGGTTATTTATCTTGAGCCTAAAGATGGAGATAAAATTCTTGATTTATGTGCTGCACCCGGGGCAAAAACAACTCAAATCGTTTCATTAGCTCCTAATGCAGAACTTGTTGCAATTGAAAAGGTTAGGAAAAGATATTATAAATTGTTGAGTAACTTAAAAAAGCAGGGGGCCAACTCAGTTGATGCTTACCTCCTTGATGGCGGGATGGTAAGAAAAAAATTTCCCGAAGAGTTTGATAAAATCTTAGTTGATGCATCTTGTTCGGCCGAAGGCCGTTTTCTTGTTCATAATCCTAAATCTTTTAAATATTGGAAGCCGAAAAAAATAAAAGAGATGGTGCGTAAACAAAAGAAATTATTAGGAGCTTCTTTTTATGCTTGTGCAGAAGGAGGGACTATTATCTATTCAACTTGTACTATGGCTCCAGAAGAAAACGAAGGTATTATAGACTGGTTTATTAATAAATTTGAGGGTTGCTTGGAAATCTTACCTTTAAAAGTTCCCCTGTCTAATATAAAATCTGGAAAACAGCGTTGGAAGAGTAAAAGGTTTTTGCCTTATTTAGCTAGGACCAAAAGGATTCTTCCTACCGATTCTATGGAAGGTTTTTTTATTGCAAAAATAAAGAAGGTTGCAAGTAGATAGAAAAAAAGGGTACACTCTTATGAGCATACCCTTTTTTAGATCTCTTTTTATTGAACAGCTTCTTTTAGGTCTTTAGCAGGTTTAAAAGAAACTTTCTTTTTAGCAGGTATTTGAATTGTTTCACCGGTTTTTGGATTCCTTCCAGTTCTAGCTTTTGTCTTTTTAACCTTAAAGTTTCCAAATCCAGAAATTGCAACATCATCACCTTTAGCCAAACTGCTCTTTAATGTATCTATTATACCTTCAACTAAATCCTGAGCTTCTTTTTTGGTAGCAGTTTGTTTTGCGACCTCTTCGATCAATTGTCCCTTGTTCATCAAAACCTCCTTTTCTAAAAAAGTTAATATTTTCAATCACTTTTCTTATTTTATAGCCCAAGGCTGTCTTGTCAAGAAAATAAATCAAAATTTCCTTAATTAGTAGGGTGTCCCCAAACAGCCAAAAGCAGACGTCCTACAGAGGTACACCCTATAAAAATAGATTCAGTTGCAATAAGAGTTGTAGTTCATCGACGTCTGCGGTATTTTTATTTTGTATGGAAGAAAAAGTTAAATATGGTATAATTTTACTTCGAATCAAAAAATGGTATAATTACATTATGGAGATGGTTAAAAATCATTCAAAACAACAATTAAGGAAGCAGATGCTAGCCAAGCTAGTAGCTCTTACCAAAAAAGAATTGAGAAGGAGGAGCAAAAATGTTGAAACTAAATTATCAAGTTTATCTATATATAAGGATTCAGAAGTTATTGTGTTCTATCACCCTATAGAAGGGGAAGTAGATATAGAAGGGATTATTAGGAAGGCATGTTTGGAAAAAAAAGTTTGTTTACCAGTTACGGATCTTGCGACTAAAACTTTAAAGATATTTCAGATTGACAACTTAGCTGATGATCTGGTAAAAGGAACTTTTGGCATAAAAGAGCCAAATAAAGAAAAAGCAAAAGAATTAGATATTAATCAAATAGATACTGTCATTGTACCTGGTTTGGCCTATGACTATAATAGGAACCGGCTAGGTAGAGGCGGAGGTTTTTATGACCGTCTCTTAAAAAAATTACCTAATTCTACTAAAAAGTTGGGAGTTGCTTTTGACTTCCAAATTTTAAAAAACCTTCCTACTAATCCTGTCACAGATCAAAAAGTGGATCTAATAGTCACAGAAGATAAGACTATCTAGATACTCTAGCGGACAACAAGTTAATTTTAATTAGGAGGTCAGTTATGTTAATTATTGTATCAGCAGCTGCTGCAGGTAGTTTACTGTTTGGATGGTTGATAGGCAAAACTGTTGAAAAGAATAAGACAAAAAGAGTAAAGGAAAACGCTCAAAAGATACTTAAAGAAGCTCAAATAAAAGCTGAAGAGATTAAAAGAAAAGCAGACCTAGACGGAAAAGAGCTTCTTTATAAGTTAAGAGTTGAATTTGATAAAAAAAATGCAGCCAAAAGAAATGAGTTAGCTCAACTTGAAGAAAGAATTACCCAAAGAGAGGAAAATTTAGAAAGAAGGCTTGATTTTATTGAAAAGAAAGAAACCGATATTGATAAAAAGCAACAAATAATAGACCAAAAAGAACAAGAAATATCTGCTAAAGAATCTAAGCTTAGGCAGCTAATCGATGAAGAAAAACGAAAGTTAGAAACAATTTCTTCATTGAGCCCCCAGCAAGCAAGAGAATTGCTTCTTAAGCGCTATGAAGAAGAGCTAAGGGATGATAAGGCAAAAATGGTCAAACAAGCAGTAGACCAAATAGAAGATGAATCAGAACAAAAAGCAAAAGAAATTGTCTCTCAAGCTATTCAAAGATGCGCGGTTGAGCATACAACCGAAACAACAGTTAGTGTGGTGCCCTTGCCTAACGATGAAATAAAAGGGAGAATTATTGGAAGGGAAGGAAGAAACATTAGGACTTTTGAGATGGCTACCGGAGTAGATTTGGTAATTGATGATACTCCAGAAGCAGTAAGTATTTCTGGGTTTGATCCGGTGAGAAGAGAGATTGCTAGAATTTCGCTGGAGAAGTTAGTCCAAGACGGCAGAATTCATCCAGCCAGAATTGAAGAGGTAGTAGGTAAAACTAAACAAGAGTTTGATAAAAAACTTATCGAGGAGGGTAAAGGATTAGCTTTTGATATAGGGGTACATAATCTTCATCCTGAGCTGATAAAGCTTCTTGGTAAATTAAAATATCGAACTAGTTTTGGCCAAAATGCCCTTCAACACTCTAAAGAGGTTGCGATTATTATGGGTATTCTAGCTTCTGAGACCGGTATCGATTCTCGTATAGCTTCCCGGGCTGGCCTTCTCCATGATATAGGTAAAGCTATCGATCATCAGGTCGAGGGAACTCATGCTCAAATTGGAGCTGACTTGCTAAAAAAATACGGAGAATCTGATATAGTTATAAATTCTGCTGAATCTCACCATGAGGAAGTAGAGTCTAATTCACTTTATGCTACTTTAGCTCAAGTTGCTGATGCAATATCTGCATCAAGGCCGGGGGCAAGAAGAGAAACCTTAGAAACTTATGTAAAACGCCTTAAAAAACTGGAATCAATAGCTAATTCGTTTGACGGAGTTGAAAAAAGTTTTGCTATTCAAGCTGGGAGAGAGATTAGGGTGATTGTAAAACCAAACAAAATTAAAGATCAGGGGATATATTTACTTTCTCACGAAGTAAAAAAGAAACTAGAAAATGAGATGGATTATCCTGGTAACATTAAAATTGTTGTAATTAGAGAAACCAGAGCCGTAGACTATGCTAAATAGTATTGAGTCGTGAGCATTGTGTATTGAGTAATTTTTGGAACTTGATGCTCGATACGCACTACGCAATACGCAATACGCAATACTAATTAAGTGGTTGTCTAACTGAGGCATTAGAGTTAAAATAACAGGATTTATGAAAATTTTATTTCTTGGAGATATTGTAGGTAAACCAGCGCGCCAATTTCTTAATAAAGTACTTCCTAAACTTAAAGAGGAAATAGGCCCAGATTTAACTATTGCTAATGGTGAAAATGCAGCCGGTGGCTCAAGCATCACCCCTGATACTGCAAAAGATATAT